>JAGNMH010000577.1 GCA_017991275.1 Acidobacteriota bacterium | reverse complement strand
ATCAATCACCAATTACCAATCACCTACGAATAGACTGGAGAATTACTCAGAATGAAAACCAAGCTTTTAATGACTCTCGCTTTGGTTATAGCTGCAACTGCCGCCGCTTTGGCGCAAACTGGCGGCGCGCAGACCGCCCAGGCGACCAAAACAAAAATTGCCATCATTGACGTGATGGCGTTCCGTGACGGCATCGGAGAACTCAAAATCAAATACGAGAAACTGCAAACCGAGTTCGCGCCGCGTTACCGCGAACTTGAAGCCCTGCAAAACTCATTGGCAGCCAAAGAAAAAGTTCTGAATGAAAACAAAGAACTGACACAGCAGCAGGCCTTAAAACTTCAACAGGAACTCGAAGACGGCAAAAAAACTCTTCAGCGTTCGGTCGAAGATTCGCAAGCCGCAGCAGCAAAACGCGAGGAAGAGGAAACCGGGCCAACCAAAGAAAAACTCAGCAAATTCCTGGAGCAGTATTGCCAGAAACTGGGCATTTCTTTTGTCTTTGATGGTCGCCAATTGCAGGAAACTGGCATAGTTATTTACGCTGACGGCAAAGCCAACATTACCGAAGATTTCGTAAAGGAATACAACAAGGCTTACCCTGTTCCGGCAGGAGCCGCATCAGCCAAATAGGACTTTTAAGCTATCACACGAAATTCGGGGCAAAGATTTCGCCCCACATACTTGTTAGGAGTTGAATAACCATGAAGAGACTGTTTATCGCATTTGCCATCGTCGCCGCGCTCACAGTGGCGGCACTTGCTCAAACCCAGGCGCCGCCTGCTCGTCCGGCTTCCAGCGGAGCCGCTCCCGCAGCGGCACCCACAGGTGGAACCGGCGCCGAAGGCAAAATCGCCTATATCAACACAGCGCGTTTTGGTGAAGGGATCAACGAACTGAAAGAAAAATTGACAGCGTTGAATGCCGAATTCCAGCCGAAGATGAAAGAACTTGAGTCATTGGAAACAGATGTCAACAACCTGAAAAACAAGATTCAGACTCAGGGCAACACCGTCAGCGCGCAGGTTCGCAACGGTTGGGTTGAAGAAGGAACCGAAAAAGAACGCCAACTCAAACGCAAAGCCGAAGATTACAAAGCCATGGGCGATAAACGTCAGGCTGAGCTCACTCAACCGATTTACGAAAAGATCGGCAAATTTCTGGAAAGCTATTCCCAGCAACGCGGCATAGTCATGGTTCTTGAAGGAGGAGCTGTTCAACAGACAGGCGTAGTGCTTTATGCCTCATTGGCTTCCGACATCACCGAAGATTTCATGGCTCTGTACAACAAAGCCAACCCCGGATCAGGCGCTGCCGCTCCGAAAAAATAAAGCTTCAAAGGCAGAAGCCAAAAGGCGAACTTCAAAAGGCAAAAGTGCAGAGTCGAATCTCACTTTTGCCTTTTGCCTTTTTCCTTTTAACTTTTGATTTTTATATGACCCTAGCCGAACTTGCCCAATTCATTTATGCCGAGCTTCGCGGCGATGGCGAAGTTGAAATCACTGGTGTCAATTCGCTCGACGCGGTTCAATCCGGCGAAGTGACTTTTGTCGCCGAAGCTGTGCGCCTGACTGACGCAAAAGCTTCGCCAGCGGCGGCTCTGATTGTCCCAGACAAACTTGCCGATAACGAAAAACTCGCCGGGCGACATTTACTTGTCTCCCAAAATCCAAAACTGACGTTTGCCCGCGCCATTACTGCCTTTTACGCCAGTACAACCGAATCGCGAGGCGTCAGCAGCGACCTTATTTTAGGCGAAGGCTCAAGACTTGGCGTTGACTGCTCCATTCACCCGCGAGTCACACTTGGCCGCAATTCCATAATCGGCGACAGGGTCACGCTGCATCCCGGCGTAGTTATCGGCGACAACTGCCGCATCGGCGACGACACGGTCATCTTTCCAAATGTTTCGGTTTACGACGACACTGAAATCGGAGCGCGTTGCCGAATTCACAGCGGAACTGTGATTGGCTCCGATGGTTTCAGCTTCACGCCTGATGAACAAGGTCGTCAGTTCAAATTACTGCAAATTGGCCGGGTCGTCATCGAAGATGACGTCGAACTCGGAGCCAACTGTTGCGTTGACCGCGCAGGTTTCGGCGAAACTCGCATTCATCGCGGAGCCAAATTCGACAACTTGATACAAATCGGCCACAACGTCGAAATCGGCGAAGACACTGTGGTTGCTGCGCTGGCCGGTTTTTCCGGCGGAACCCAAATTGGCCGCCGCTGCATTCTGGCAGGACAAATAGGAACCAATCAGCACATCACAATCGGCGACGGAGCGATAATTACAGCCAGAACCGGCGTGACGAAATCGGTTGAAGCTGGCAAACTGATGGGCGGCATGATGGCCGCAATGGATTATCAACAATGGCGCAAATCGCACGTACTTTACACGCGATTGCCTGAACTTTTTGACCGACTCAAAAAACTGGAAAAAAGCGTGGCCGTGAAAGGTGACGATTAACCGAATTTCGTTGCCGGTCACCGACCACCGACTACCGACTTATGGACATAACTGAAATACAACAGATCATCCCGCATCGTTACCCAATGCTGTTGATTGACCGCGTTATCGAAATTGATCCGCTGAAAAAAATCGTGGCTCTGAAAAACGTGACGATTAACGAACAAGTCTTTCAAGGCCATTTTCCCGGCGCGCCTGTCTTTCCTGGCGTGTACATCATTGAAGCAATGGCTCAAGCCGGAGCAGTGCTGCTGTTCCGCGAAGTCCCTGATCGCGAAAACAAGCTCATGTTTTTCACTGGAATTGAAGAAGCCAGGTTTCGCCGTCCAGTGGTTCCAGGCGATCAGCTTCGCCTGGAAGTCACCGTCTTAAAATATAAAATGGGGTACGCCAAACTTAGCGCAAAGGCCTTTGTCGGCGATCAGTTGGCCGCTGAAGCTCTCCTCTCGTCCGCTCTGGCCGACAAACACAAGAAATAATTCCTGATTTTGGATTTTGGATTTTGGATTGAACCAGAGCTTCTCGCTTCCATTCAAAATTCAAAATTCAAAACCCAAAATTCAAATGCATCATCCGACCTCAATCATCAGTTCCAAAGCTGAGCTTGGCGCAAACGTCATAGTCGGCGCTTATTCGATCATCGGCGACCACGTCACCATTCACGACGATGTCGAACTCGCCAGTCACGTCGTTGTCGAAGGCCCCTGTGAAATTGGCAAAGGCACAAAGGTTCTTCCTTTCGCTTCACTGGGCCAGTCGCCGCAGGATTTGAAATACAAAGGCGAAGACACGCGACTGGTTATAGGCCAGCGAAACGTCATACGCGAATACGTGACGATGAATCGTGGCACTGTCGGCGGCGGCGGCCTGACTTCGGTCGGCGACGACAACTTGTTTATGGCTCAAACCCATGTCGCGCACGATTGCATAGTTGGTTCGCGCAATGTCTTTGCCAACCTGGCTTCACTGGCCGGGCACGTCATTGTCGAAGACGATACCATTCTTGGAGCCTTTGTCGGCGTTCACCAGTTTTGCCATATCGGCGCGTACGCCTTCATCGGAGGCATGTCAAAAATAGTCAAAGACGCGCTGCCTTACGCCCGCACAGACGGAACTGAAGCCAAATGTTATGGCGCAAACACCATCGGCTTGCGTCGCAAAGGCTTTTCAAACGAAGCCATTCGCCGTATTCAGCAGTCATTCAAACTACTGCTGAATTCCAAACTCAACACATCGCAGGCTCTGGAACAGATCAGGGCCGAAATGGCTGGTTCGCCGGAAATTGATTATCTGATTGAGTTCATCGAAAAGTCCCAACGCGGAATCACGAAGTGAGCATCAGGCGAGGTTTTCAATCGCGGCCAAAACTGTTCTTACATCCGGCGAAGTTTTGTAGCTGACAACATTCGGCGGCAAATTTACCGGAGCTTCGCGGCTGCCAAGCAGTTCATCCGAGACCAACAAGACAAAATTCGTAAAGCCGCTGCGCTCGAATTCCGCCAGCCGATCCTGCAAATAGCGCGGAGTCCAGAAGCCGAAAAATTCGACATACACTTTACGGCAATCCGCAGCTTCCAAAATCAGATCAGGAACGAAAGCCGTTCCGCCCAGGTCAATGACTTCGCTGCAAACGGACGCCTGCCATTCGGTTTGCAGCCGCGCCCAACCCGCCAGGAATTTTTCTGGCATCACCGTTTGGGCCGCCTGGCTGGAAGCATCCGCCCAAGTAAAATCTTCGCGCGCCGACAGGTTCTGCTGTTCGCTGTTGAGTTCATAAAACCCTTTGCCGCGTTTGGTTTCGATTTCGGCTCGCAATCGCCAGCCTCGGCATTGCAACAAAGCAGGCAAAAACACAGCCATCCGCACGCCGTATTTCATTGAGCGATGAAACAGCGACACAGGGG
>JAGNMH010000576.1 GCA_017991275.1 Acidobacteriota bacterium | reverse complement strand
GCAGTAAGCTCATCCGTAATCGCGCTGACAGAGAAATTTTGTGAAAACTCTTTCCTGATTTTTTTTTTTTCATGCTACGCTTCGCCCGCCTTATCAGCATTCGCTAAACCAACTCAAGCTTGAATCTTGTTGCAACCCTTTCTCATCAAAGCGCGGAACCCTTGTTTTGATTTGCTCAAAAAGCCGAAGGAGAACTGCATGCCCAAACCGGATTCGCCAGAAACTGCCATCAGCGAAATAGAAAAACTGTTTCTGGACATCATTCCCGATATTCCCCCAGCCGTCCGCAAAGCCTGCCAGAATCTTGGCCATCACCCCGATCATGTGGAATTCGACGGTCTTGTCAGCCGAATTATGATGCTGCTGATAGATAACGACTTTCATACGCTGCGCTCGTTTAGCAATGGCTCCAAGCCGCAAACTTGGCTGTTCACAATTGCCAAGCGTTACATCGTGCGTCGGTTTCGGAAGCAAAAAAAGGAAACTCCTCTGGAAGACTTGCCGCCGGATTTATTCACCACTCAGCCGGATCAGGAAGAAAGACTGATTTCAGAAGAAAGAGAGAAACTTCTACAGGCTGCCATCGGCAAGCTGACCGAGCGCGAGCAGAATCTGTTTTACCTGATAGCCCAAGGGTTGAAGGCGGAGGAAATAGCGAAAGATATGAGGATCAAAAAAGAGTCGGTTTACCCCAAGAAAAGCGCACTGATAAAAAAGCTCAACAAGATCGTCAATTCCGGGTAGGTCACCACTTCGATTACGGCCTAAAAAAAGTGAAATTTATTGGCCAGAGAGTTAAGGTTTTTGTTTGAAAGCGCACTAAGTAGTTGAATTCGCCCTTCAGTCGGCTTTGTATATTTTCAAAAGTGAATAACTCGTTTTTGAAAAAACGCAAAGCTGAAGTCTATAACATCTCAACTATTAGGAAAAAAAACATGAAAAAGCTATTAATGCCAATCAACACATCAAAAAAGTCATTTCTGCTATGGGGGGTATTATTGGCCACTCTTGTGGTTGCGAACCTGTCGGTTCAGGCTTTCGCTTCACGTCAACTGGCAGATTGCGATAAAGCCTGTGGGGCATACGAACCGAACGGAACTTGGACGAGATCCTGCTCTGGGGCAGGTTCATTTGATTGTTATGTTACGCAGTGTACATTTCACAAGCCTGAATGTGGTTATTCCGACAACTTCAATGACGTCTGTTATTATCCTTGGTATTATTGCAATTGAAAATACTGAAACTCAGCATTTGGGTTTTATCTATCGATTTTGCTTATTATCATAGCTTAGGCCATAACATAGAAAGGGCAAAACCATGTTTTCTATCAACGTTAGGACGCTAAAAAGCGTGAAGATAATGCTCGTGGCTGTCGTTTTTGCGACTGCAGTACAGGCAGGCCACTTAGTTTACTCAACTCTTAAAGCCAATGGGATGCGCACTATTAAAGCCAATGATATGCGCATTGGGGATCCTGTTCCGTTTACAGTTAAGCTGAGTGAGGTTTTTCATGGCCCCGATGGCACCACTGCCGACACTCAAGAAAGCATCTGGGCCATTCGCTCCGATGGTGCTTTAGTTAGGCATATCATGCAAAAGCAAAGCAAACAAACCTCAGAACGGACTATTAAGTTTATATCTGGTGATGAAGTTGTCATCAATGAATTGACGAACATCAAGAGTTCTACCTTAGAGAAAGGTGTAAACCCTGCGCGATGGCAAAGAGATCCGGCTTCAAAGTGTATTAACTCATTTGCCGGAACAGTTATGACGTCTCTGCCAGAGGTTGTTAACGGAGAAGAGATAGTCAATGGATATCGCACAGTTAAGATTACAGCAAACAATGTTACATCGTGGTTTGCATTAGATTATGGCTGCGCAGTAGTTAGAGATAAAGCCGATTGGGGGGCTAATAAAGGATATAGTGAGCATAATCTTGTATCACTTGTTCCTGGGGAACCGGCCCCGGCACTTTTTCAAGTCCCCATAAATGCTAAGGAAGCACCTCCATCAGAAAGACTGTTGAGTTCTGAGACAGATGGCGCTAGTCACTGCGGGGCGAGGTGCAGGGAACTTCTTCAAAAGTTTGACGTTCGTTATTATGCAAACCGCCCTACAAAGTAGCGTCAGCTTACTTCAATTCAACGCCAAAATAGGCGCAATAGAAAAGCCAGTTAGCAGCACATGCCAATTGGCTTTTTTATTATCTTCACCAGTATATCAATGCGGCCTGTTTCTGAGATGCTCACCTGCTTTCCATTTGCTATTTGTTGTTGGTTTGACAGTTTTCGGCGCGGCTTCTACCTTTGCCGCATGGTTACACTTTCCGAAATCCAAGCCGCGCGCGTTCGATTGGGCCGCGCCATTTATCAAACGCCTTGTCCGTTGTCGCTGACGCTCAGCCGGTTATGCGGATGCAACACCTACTTCAAGCTGGAAAATTTGCAGATGACTGGCAGCTTCAAAGAGCGCGGCGCTTTGAACAAGCTGTTGCAGCTTTCACAGGTTGAGCGCGAAGCCGGAGTTGTCGCCGCCAGCGCGGGCAATCACGCTCAGGGTGTGGCCCATCACGCCACGCGGTTGGGCATTCGTTCGGTGATCGTCATGCCGAAAGCAACTCCGCTGATAAAAGTCGCCAATACGCGCGATCTGGGCGGCGAAGTCATTTTGCACGGTGCGACTTATGACGAAGCGTTGGCTCACGCGCGCGAACTCAGCGCCGAACACGGCTTCACCTTCGTTCACGCTTTTGACGACGAGGCCATAATTGCCGGGCAAGGAACCATAGGCCTGGAATTGCTGGAACAGGAAACGAAGTTCGATGCCGTCGTAGTTCCAATCGGCGGCGGAGGAATGATCAGCGGCATTGCCATTGCGATGAAAGAATCTCAGCCGGGCATTCGCATCATTGGTGTTGAGCCGGAAAACTTCGCCTCGATGAAAGCGGCGATTGAAACCGGCCAGATTATGGAAATCCCTTCGCACCCGACCATCGCCGACGGTTTGGCCGTCAAACGCGCGGGCAAAATCACTTCGGAATATGTGCGCCGTTACGTTGACGACATTGTCACCGTCAGCGAAGACGAAATCGCCAGCGCAATCTTGAAACTGCTGGAAATTGAAAAGACCGTTGTCGAAGGCGGCGGCGCGGCTGGTTTGGCGGCTGTGCTGTTCAACAAGCTTTCAGGCGGTTTGGCCGGCCTGGAAAACAAAAACGTAGCCATCGTCATCAGCGGAGGCAACATTGATCCGAACCTGCTGTCCAAGATTATCCAACGAGGTTTGGCTAAAGACGGTCGTATGGTTCGCATTCGAGCGATGATGCGCGACCGTCCGGGCGAACTGGCTCATATCTGTCAGCACCTGGCAGAACAGGGCGCGAACATTCTGGAAGTCGAACACAACCGCGCGTTTTCAAATCTGGAAGTCGGCGGAGTCGAAATTGATCTGACGCTGGAAACTCGCGGTCACGAACACGTCAACCAGTTGCTGAAGGCTCTGCGCGATGACGGAATCCGTGCGAATCAATTGAGTTGAAGAATTTTTTCCACGAAGCCACACGAAGGCACACAAAGAAAAGAAGAAATAGACAGGATTGACAAGATTGAACAGGATTGGTTTCAGAAGGATTCAATCAACTTTATCCCCAATTCTTCATCCTGTTGAATCCTGAAAATCCTGTCTAAAGTTTTTTTCCTCCTTCGTGTAACTTCGTGGGAGATTTTCTTCCTATCTGATGACGACGTTTTCCAGTCGGAAGCCTTTTGCTCCGCCGACAACCACCGTAGCCTTAATTCGGTCGCCTGCTTTCGCTCTCGCCAACAGCTTTTCATCTCGCAGTGGAAACGGCATTGTCATTGCTTCCATGTAACCTTTGATGTCTTCGTGTTCGATGGTCACTTGTTTCAGTTCGTGTTCAACCGACACTATCTTGCCTGTCAGTTGATAACGACGCTCGGCGTCTGGCGCAACTGGTTTGATTGGAGTCGGCGAAGCTTTGGCGATGGTTTCGGCCCTGGCCTGATCCAGCGGAAGTTGCCGAACATACATCGCGATTTTCCAGATGGCTTCGTCGCTGATGCGGCCTTTCAATCCAGGCATTCCACTGGCTCTGATTCCTTCGCTGGCGGCTGAAAAGACTTCGCCTTCGGTCAGCGATGTCGCCGGTTGGCTTGTCAGGTCAGCAGGTTTCGTTGGCATCACCGCGGTGAATTCTGTTTTAGCTTTTCCGTTTTCGCCGTGGCAGGCAGCGCATCGCTGCAAAAACAAGCTGCGTCCGGCGGCAAGGTTTTCTTCAGTTACGGCCAATGGATTTTTCAACTGCTTCGCGCTGGCTGGGATCAATTCTGCCGCCGCAGCTTTCACCGAATCGGAGTAAAC
>JAGNMH010000575.1 GCA_017991275.1 Acidobacteriota bacterium | reverse complement strand
TTCTAACGTCAGCGTGCTTTCGTTCGGCCTGACCGGCGCAACGATCTTGTGACAAAGCGGGGCAGCCGATGGCAGGGAATTACCATTGGCAAGATCACGAAAGGCTTCTGCCAGTTGTTCTACAGAAACCTGTCCATGATAACGGTGCGCCAGCAGGTACGGAAATGCCAATCGTCCCGCCGCGTCGGTAGTCAAAAAATAAGCGTAAGTTCCAGCCGGGTACTCTGGCGTTTTGGCAAAACGTCCGTTGTGTTCGTCCAAATCGCCTGTGCCAGCGGCAAATTCGTAATCTTCGACAAACGAACCCAGCGGAAAATCCGTGCCTGCATCTTTTCCGACTGAGGGGCCAAACTGCGCTGGTGTCAGCTCAGTTCCGTCGGGCAAGTAAGTCCGGCGTTTGATCTGGCGCAACCGATAGCCAGAACGCATTCGCCGCAATTTACCGTCTTCGCCATAAGCCCACGGCCCGTATATTGGATAACCATCAAAAGCGTAACCGATGATTGGCGAATGCTGGCTGGCGTCGGCAATCAGGTTTTCCAGAACTCCAAGCGAACCGTTGTGTTCGAGCGTTGCTCGCGGATGACCGGCGGCTATCAGCGATCCGTCGTCGTTCCAGGCCAGCGGATCGAAATGCCAAAGGTTTTGGCCGCGATACGACGTGGATTCAAACTGGTTGTAAATCGGAACGCCATTTAGAAAAACGCCCATCGCGTCCGAACGAACGCTGGCCTGCGCTGACTTGGCCGGTTCGGGATAACGTGGAATGCGAAAGCGCAACTGGCGAATGCGTTCGATGTGATCCGCCGGGCTTTGCAACACGCCCAGATAATGCAGCGAAATGCCGCCGGATTGAATTTCAACAAAACGATCCGACACGTTGACGGCGTGGACTTCGGGTTGAATGCGCGCCAGTTGCGGGTTGTTCTTGGCTGCCTGGTTTTGATTCGTGATCCAGACCGTGCTGACCGGCTCAGCGGCAAACGCCCCGGGAATCAGCAGGCAAAGCAGGCAAATTGCATATTTCCAGTTCGCCATTGGCGGCAATCCTCAACTAATGTCCACAGTTCGCGCTTCAACACGCTGAAGCGCGAACTGTGGAGTGTTAGCTATTAGCTACTTGATCGAAACATTGGCCTGGTTTGAAGCTCGGCCATCGGCGGTTATCACTAAACCGACTTTGCCTTTGCCGGCCAGCGAACGCGGCAACGGCACATTGTATTGATCCAGCCCGGTGAAGGTTCCCTGCGGCCCGGCATAAGCCGGAGTCAGAGTGACGCCGCCTATGCTGACGCTGACTTGCGGATTTCTGCCCAGCCCACTGCCGAAGAAAACCAGATAAACAATGTCAGAATCGGCTCCCAAATCAATTGGGACGAAGGCGTTATTGCTGGCTCCTGAAAAGTCGTAAATCGGTTCAATCACCTGCTGGCCGTTGCTGCGCGCGCGCAACACGTATCCGGCGACAATGCTGTCAGAACCGATATTGAACAAGTTCGGATAAGCCGAGGCGATGTTGATGGCTCCGGGAATTGAAACTCCGCCAGCGGTGATTGTCACCGTAGCCAATCCGATTGCGGCGTTGTCCGGCACGCGATAATTCAATTGAGTCGGCGAAGCGTAAGAAATTGTCGCCGCGTGATTGGTTCCAGCGGCGTCACGAATGTTGACGCTGGCTCCGGCCAAAGTCGTTGGCCACGCAGGCGAAGAAGCACCGGCAGTGGAAGTCGCCAGCTTTGCGCCGAACATTGGGAAGGCAGCCATCAAAGCCCCAGGCGCGGTCGGGCCGCCTTCAAACGAAGCCGCCGAAACATGAATTGAACTCAGCCGAACAGTTCCGCCGCCAACGTCATTGCGGTTTGCGTTGCTGTAACTGGAACCGTCAGCGCCATCAAACACAGCAACTCCGTTCACCCACAATCCAATCGCCCCCAAAGTCGTGTTGCGTTTGGTAGCAGCGGCAGACGGGTTGCGCGGAAATTGCGCGCGGACGTTTTGTGCCGTCGGGAAGTTCATGAAAACTCCGCCGTTGCCGCCGTCAATAAACCATGGCCCCATCGTGTAACTTCCCAATCCGTTGGCGGTCAGGTACACCGCTGCGTCTGTGAAGCTGATGTTTTGCGAATCGGCTTTGACTGCCGTTGCCTGTCCACCGCTGACTTGCGCGCCGGTTGGCCGTGTCACTGGCCAGGTGGGTTGCGGCCCGGCGGACGGTTCGAAACCATTGATGACCTGCGCGTTTTGCTGAGAGTTTTTGGTCAGCCACGAATTCAGTTGCGGCGCGTTCGGTATGGTTTGCGAATAAGTCCCGTTGTTGAAATAGCCTTGTGCGTTGGCTGGCGCGGCGGCGTTGCCGCCACCGGTGACGTTGCCGTAAAACTGCAAACCAATGACGTAAGGAAACGCGGGCGAACCATCGTCGTTAATCGTCACAAAGTAAGCGTAAGTCCCGTTGGGGAATTCCGGCGTGACGGCGAACCGTCCGTTGTGAACATCCAGATCGCCCAGGCCCTGAACGAATTCGTGGTCTTCGATGTAACGCCCCAACGGAAACATGTCAGAAACATCAGGCCCTTGCTGAGCAGCGCTAAGTTGTTGCGGCACTCCGGTGTGACGCGCCAGTGCCCAATCCGGCAACGAAGTCCGCTGAGTCATCGTTCGCAAACGGAAGCTGGGTTTCAATCTTTTGATCGCGCTGCTTGGATTGGCTGGGTCTGAATATCCATACGGGCCATAAATTGGATAGCCATCGAACATCCAGCCCAGAATCGGCGAATGTTTCCAGCCAGCCGCCTTTTCGCGGTACACGGTTCCGACACGCAGCGTACCAACAGTTTCCAGATTGTCTTCAAGCTGCGCTCGCAAACAGATTGGTTGAACGTGGTGATGATATTGGCCGTTGCCCGGTTGATGACCCAGGCAACGATCAAAGGTTTGAGCTTCGCCGTAATAAGCGTTGCGAAGCCAGATGCCGTCGCCTTGTCCGCCGGGCGGTTGCGCGCAAGCGATGGCGCTGCAAGCCAGCAAGAAACAAGCCAGCAAGAAAAAGGATGTAAGGATTGTTTTCATGATTCCCTCAGTGAAAAGCCTGGAGTTCAAGCTTTAACTTGCTATTTCAACAGCAAGCCAAAGCTTGAACTCCAGGTTTTTTGTTTAGTTGTCGTATCCCGACCTTCTTTGGTTTCGGCGCAAATCGTCCTGTTTCGTTTTCTGTTCAGCCGTCAACGTGTTGTGAATCGCGTTGTCCGTACGAATGCGGAGCAGTTTCAATTCGACTTCAATCTGAGCTTCCTTGGCCAACAAAGAGCGTGCGGCGGCTTCGTTGAATGTGCCGGCTTCGACAATTGCCCTCATTTGTTCGTGCAGGCTCTGCAATTGTTCGTGGTATTGCTCGGCGTCGGCATGTTGCCGTTCGCGCAACGATTCGATCTTCTGTTTCTGAGCTTCAGTCAGGTTCAATCGTTCAAACATTCTGTCGCCGCCGCCCTGCCCACCTGGCCCACCCGGCCCACCCGGCCCACGTTGTCCCGGAGGTGGTCCCTGCTGAGCGCAAGCGACTGACGCGCCAGCATCCATTCGGAAACCCGTCATAGCCAGAACCGCAATCAGCGCGGCTCCCATCAACATCATCTTTTTAGTTTTCATTTTCTTCTCCGCCCAAAAAAGTAGGCCAAACTGCCAAACTTGCCAGGTTGGCTTGAAAGTTGTCTGTCGAGTAAGCGGGGCAACCTCGGCAGGTCGCCCCACTCCTGCTTGGTGTTCAAACTACAAGGGAAACAATCGGCTGACTGTCTCCGTTGTGAAGAGAGAATATCGGGCGAACGTTAAGCTTTGATTTTGTTTGACCGGAGAATTGTAAAGCGATGGTAAATCCGGCTGCCTGAGCGCAACGGGTGCGTTAAACTCCGCCGTGTTATGGAAAGCGTTAGTTATTCACCAGCAAAAATTCTGATAATTGACGACGACGTAAAGCTTTGTCGGCTGGTCAAAGAGTATCTGGAACCGATGGGGTACGAAGTCGAAACCGCTCATACCGGCCCTGCGGGTTTGGAAAAAGTCGTCGCTGGAAGTTTTCAAGCCGTGATTCTGGACGTGATGCTGCCCGGAATGAATGGCTTCGAGGTCTTACGGCAAATTCGCCAGGGATCGGTTGTTCCGGTGTTGATGCTGACTGCGTTGGGCGATGAATCCGACCGCATAGTCGGGTTGGAAATCGGCGCGGATGATTATCTGCCTAAAACGTTTTCAACGCGTGAATTACTGGCCAGATTGCGCGCAGTCACTCGGCGTTCGCAGATTGCTGCTAGCCAGCCGCCAGCTGAAAATGAAGAAATCGTCGTCAACAATTTGCGTGTCAATTCAGCCGCGCGCCGTGCGACGC
>JAGNMH010000574.1 GCA_017991275.1 Acidobacteriota bacterium | reverse complement strand
AATCAATCATGGCCGTCAAATGGAGCAAATTGATTCTGAATTTGCACAATGCGACGTTTTCCATCATTGATAAACATTTGCAGCTTGGTTTGACGATGCCAGCCGTCAGTCGGTTTATGGCCGATGTCGAAGAAGAGGCTCTGCGTGTGTTGGAAGTTGCCGGAATTTCACTGGCCGATCCAAACAATCCGATTGATTTCGGCAAGCGGCTGGATGATCTTCGCAAGGTGGCCGAAGACCCGGAAAAGATTTACGAAGCCGAAAACATATCTTTAGAGCTTAGAACCTATCCTTCAACCTGGACTGATTTGCGGCAAAAACGCGGCGAGACGGAAGCGAGTTACTTCAATGGCGAGATTGTTCTGTTAGGTGAAAAATACGACGTGCCCACGCCTTACAACTCCACGTTGTTGAGCATTGTTGAAACGATGGCCGCCGAAAAATCCGAGCCTGGGCTTTATACGATTGAAGAATTGACGGATCAGGTGGAGCAGCAACGACTGATGATTTACCACAGCCGGGAAAATCACTAATCAATCCCAAGACAGAACGCGAATAGTGCGGGCAGACAATCGAAAATGTTTCAATTGTCTGCGGGCGTAAATTCGCGTTCTGTGGGGTGGGGTATCTTACGACTAAAGTGCCACCTCGCGCCGTAAGTAATACCCTGCAAATTGAATGATTGAATCCGTGCTTTCAGGAAAGAAAGACGCCGACAAGAAGAATGTGGGAACAACAAAAAGATCAATGCACAACTCTGCAAAATCAATAAGCGGGAGGAAAGCCCCACAACTTCCCTCCCGCTTTCGGCCACCCGAATTGCATCTTCACGCAACGATTTGGGGGAGGCCAAAGGCGATTCAATGATGCCGTTAAACCCCCGAATATAATCGCCTTGGATCATTGCGCTCAGCAGATGGCGTTGGGCAAATCCTCAATCAATCCACCAACGCGACAGCCTGTATAAATCATCGAATGGTTGCCGCGCATACAAACCCTTTGCCTCTCTCTGACGCGATCAATTTCGCACAAGTTCGAGCAGCGGGCTATGCGTAGTTTTACCTGTTTTTGTGAAAGAGTATTGCCGACGTGTTGATTACTCGGCAGAAACCAGAGTTGAAAGCGCCGCCAGGATTTCCTTTTCTGCCTGTGGGGTGACCGTGCGCAGATCAATTATCAATCGGTCTTCAAAAATGCGGGTAATGATGGGCGGAGAGTTCAGTCGTAATTTTTCTTCCATCTGGTTGGCCGTCATTTGTGAGCTGGTCAGGCTGATAAGCATGGTCGGCAATTGGGTTTCAGGCGCTGAGCCTCCGCCGATGACCGAATGACCATCCATCAATTTAATCGCCAAGCCTGCGCACAGTTTTTTGGTGCGGCGAATAAAGGAACGAGCACGATTTGTAACTGATTCTTTAGTTGCGTGCAGCGCGGCCTGAACCGGAATTTCCTGCAAAGCGCGTCCGGCCAGGTAAGCCGCGACCGTTGCTTCCAGCGCGGCAAAAGTCAGTTTGTCTACTCTGAGAGCGCGCATCAGCGGGTTGGATTTGATGCGTTTGATCAACTCAGCTTGGCCCAAAATGATTCCGGCTTGCGGCCCGCCGAGCAGTTTATCTCCACTGAAAGCCACGACTGAAGCCCCGGCCTTCAATGCCTGGTCAACGGTTGGTTCGTCATGTATTCCCAAAGGATTCATATCAACCAGACAGCCGCTGCCCAAATCCTCAAACAGTGGCAAACCGCGTTCGCGTGCCAGACCGGCCAACTCTTTAAGTGCAGGTTTTTCCGTGAAACCGATGACTCGATAATTCGACGGGTGAGCGCGCAAAATCACTTTTGTGTTTTCGTTGATGGCTTTTTCGTAATCACTGAGTCGGGTTCGATTCGTAGTTCCGACTTCGTGAATGCGAGCGCCTGATTTGGCAATCACATCCGGGATGCGGAAACTGCCGCCGATTTCGATCAACTCGCCGCGCGAAACAATCACTTCCCCGCCTTCGGCCAGAGTGTTCAGAGTAATCAAAACCGCCGCCGCACAGTTATTCACCACTGCCGCGGCTTCGCAGCCGACAAGTTCGCGCAAGCTGGTCTCAAGTCCTGTGCCGCGCTTTCCGCGACTGCCCGAAGCCAAATCGTATTCCAGATTGCTGTAATCGCGCGCGACTTTATTAATGGCCTCGATCGCCGCCGGACTGAGCGGCGCTCGACCAAGATTAGTGTGCAGCACGACGCCCGTGGCATTGATGACCCGTTGAGTTTGCGTTTGCCGCCGACTGGTGAATCGCCCAATCAAGCGCTGTTCGATTTCCTCCGCCAATTTCGCAGCATCAGTAAAAGAATCAGATTTGCCGTTAGAGCCGACAAGTTCCCGTCGAAAATCTTCCAGAACTTCGCGCAAACGGTCGCGCACGGTTTCTCGTCCGGCTGAAGCGATCATTGATTGAACGCCGTCTCGCCGCAGCAATTGGTCAATCGAAGGCAGATTTCTAAGGATAGTTGCGCTCATATTGGAAATAAGAAGAGTTGTGATGAACAAGGCCGGAGAATAATTCATCAACTGCGAAGCAGCAAACTATTGTTTTGCTGTCCAAAAATACTGCAACGGTTGAAGGAAAACCCACGAAGGTTTATTTCAGCGGGCAGGCTGGAAGACTCGGCTAACGAGTTACAAATGCCGTGCTTTAGCGGATTCCCAGTCACGTTTAACGGTCAAATCAAGTGCTTGTCGTATCCGAGCGCGATCAGTTGTTTGTAAGCGCGCCAGACTTCAGCCGGAATTTCCTGTTCGATCTGAAAGCCTTTGGCCGGGTAATCGCGGATGCGTTGCAGATCGCCAACCATAATGTTGATGACCAAATCTTTTGGCAGTTCGGCAGTTGGATACGTCGCCCAATCGCTGGGCGGCGAAGTCAGGATCAATTGTTTGCCCGGCCAGTTTTTCATGAAAGTCGCGTAGGCTCGGCGTTCCATGTAAGGCTTTTGAGCCAGGATGATCTTTTCAGGATCAAGGCCATTGGCTGCCAGCACTCGGCGGCTGAGCGCAATGTTTTCTCCGGTATTGGTGGATTCCGGCTCGGTCAAAATGGCCGAACGCGGAACGCCTTTGGCAACAGCGATGTCGGCGAAGGTCTCAGCTTCGGGCTTGGCAAATTTTCCACGAGTCAGCGCGCCTACGTTACCGGAAAACATCAATCGCGGAGCCCAGCCTTGCAGATAAAGATCGGCGGCGTGTTCGGCTACGCGCAGGTCGTTGCTGCCGAGCGCCAGAATCAGGTCGGCCTTTTCCAGTTGGTGATTAAGGTGGTGATAGTCCCAGATGATTCGGGCGAGTTTGTCAATTGATGGTTCAGTCATACGATTAGCTTAATACCTTATCCCGCATCCGCCATAAACACGCTGCCGTGAATGGTTCGCCATCTAAGGCAATCTGCTTCACGGTTTTGCCATGTTTCTTTGGATACTCGGTCACATTCATCCAGCGAATCTGCCCATCCGAAGTGCGAATCACCAGCATCACCGGATATTCCTGCGCCGTCAAATACTCGACGTGGCGCGTTTTTTTGATCTTGAAGACTTCGCGTCCGTCCTTGCGCGTTTCCAGATACGAATCGCCCGACTTCAACTGCAAATAGACGCGCTGCCCGCTTGCCTGCCCGTTGTTGTCTTTGAATTTGACCCCAGTCGGAATTCGCTACGGGGCGGAAAATCTGGCCAGTCTCGCCCGCAATCGCGTATGACGTTTATTTGTCCTTCGTGAAGACTCTCTCCATGCCGTTCCGTTTTATAGTCATCTGGTTTTTCGCAATGTCGAATTCAAAAACGATGCCGGCAGCGGTGCCATTATCGAGTTTGAATTTATCCTGCGCCGTTGCTTCAAGTGGGACGGCAGCTCCAGCCCCGGGCGGTTGCGCATAAAGAGTTGTGCCGTTGCGGGTAATCGTAAATTTCACAGGAGCTTCGGGAGTCGAATAAACGCCAACGTATTTGTCCAGCACTTCCAGGCTGACGGCGATGGATTCAAAGGCGGGAATCTGAAACGGTTTATTGTAGTAGATGTCCATAATGCCGTTCATAATTTCGCCGACGGGGTAAACCTTCGCGTTCGTCGCGTAGGCGACAGCCAGCTTTTCTTCTGGCTGGTACATCAGCCACGCTCCATAGTTGTCCGCGCCGCCCGTATGCCCGTAGAAAGTCTTACCGGCGAAGGTGAAAGGCTCCATCCCCTGACCCTCACCGTCCCTGATCGTTTTCATCTGATCCAGACTCTCCTCCGAAGCCCCAGACTCACTGAGCCGAGGCAAAAAAATATCCAGATAGCGCCGCCAAAAGACGGCCTTCTTACGTAGAAATTCAATTGGCAGTGACTGGACCGGAGCTTAAGCCGTTGCTTTC
>JAGNMH010000573.1 GCA_017991275.1 Acidobacteriota bacterium | reverse complement strand
CTCAATTACACTGAGTGAGTCAGAACTCAATGCGAAAGTCGGCGCGTATTGGGATGCCAAGCTGGAAGAAGTGGGTCGCATTTCTCTCAAAGACGGCAAATTACAATTGTCCGTGCCTGGAGCCAATGTCGTCTTGATTCCCCGAGACGCCAACCACTTTCGAGCTGAAGGAGCGCCAATCGAAATCGTGTTCGCCTCTACGGCGCAAGGCTTTCCTTCGACAATGACACTGAATATCGAAGGCCGTTCACCATCCACTTACACGGCAACGCTGCCCGCAGACACTTCCAAACTGAGCGAATACGAGGGCGCCTATTACAGCGAAGAAATTGATTCGACGTACCGCATCACCGTGAATGACGGCAAGCTTGTCGTCACGCGAAAAAAAGCTGGGCCGATTCCGTTGACACCTGCATTTCGAGATGCGTTCAGTTCGCTGAGCATCCTGGGCACATTCCGCTTCACGCGTGACGCTCAACATCGCGTCAATGGCTTCCGCCTGAGCGCGGGCCGCATTCGCAATTTCCGCTTCGTCAAACAGTAACGGTGAAAGTAGTCGGGATTCGATATATGAATTTTTCCACGCTCGTTAAACGAAACCTGTCGCACTTTCGGCGCACGAACCTGGCCGTCATTTTTGGCGTAGCTACCGCGACAGCCGTGCTGGCCGGAGCTTTGCTGGTTGGCGATTCCGTCCGAGCCAGTTTGCAAGACCTGGCGTTGTCTCGACTGGGCAAGACGGATTTGCTGGTCGCTTCAACCGGATTTTTCCGCGAACAACTGGCCGATGATTTGAAGTCCGCGGACTCATTCGGCAAATGGTTCAATGACGCCTGCCCGCTGATCGCCATCGAAGGCGTCGTAACTCACAGCGATTCCAACGCTCGCGCTGGCGGCGTGGCGGTTTACGGAGTTGACGAACGCTTCTGGAAATTTCATGGCTCTGGCATTGCTCCGGTGGCGGACAACGACATGCTGGCGAGCGCGGCACTGGCGTCGGAATTGGGAGCCAAGCCCGGCGACACCTTGATCCTGAGAATCGAAAAGCCGTCGGCGATTCCGGTCGAATCGCTTCACAGCCGCAAGGAAGATTTAGGCCGCAGCGTCCGACTGACTCTGCGCGAAGCTTTGCCGCAAGGAAGCATCGGCGAGTTTTCTCTTCGCCCACAGCAAGGCGCAGTCCGCGCAATCTTCCTGCCACTGAAAAAGCTGCAACGCAATCTGGAGCAGGACCACAAAGCAAACGCAATTCTGGTTTCTCAAATTTGGCCTGATCAGGAGGCAATGGCCAGAAGAAAAATTCTGCACGAAGGAATTGTAGCTGGAGCAATCAACGAGAAATTCTCCCTCGCTGATCTGGGCTTGAAGCTGCGCTTGCTGGCTGACGCCCAGGCCATTTCGCTGGAAAGCGACAGTGCCGTGCTGAGCGACGCGCTGGCCGAAAAAGCCAAAACAGCAGCAGCAGGTTTGAACTTCAAATCGGAATCGTTTCTGACTTATCTGGCCAACTCAATTCGCATCGGCGACAAAGAAGTTCCCTACTCGCTGGTCACAGCGATTGCACAAAACAACCTAGCAAAACTCTCTCCCAACGGCATTGCGCTCAACGAATGGGCAGCGCGTGATTTGGGCGCAAAGCTTGGCGATGAAGTTTCACTCGATTATTACGTCTGGAAAGAAGAAGGCCGACTTGATACCGGTCAGGCAAAGTTTAAACTCGAAGCCATCGTGCCAATTCAAGGTTTGGCCGCTGACCGAAATCTATCTCCCGAATATCCGGGCATTTCCGACGCCAAAAGCCTGGCCGATTGGGATCCGCCTTTCCCCGTTGACCTGAGCCGCGTTCGCAAAGTTGACGAAGATTACTGGGACAAATACCGCACGACTCCCAAAGCGTTTATCTCGCTGGAAGCCGGTCAAAAGCTGTGGGGAACTCGATGGGGAAAACTGACTTCGATTCGCATCTATCAGCATGTAGTACCGCCTTCAGGCGGCAACGCGAGCGCAGCGAGCCTATCGTCTGAAGGCGGTACTCAAAACAATCTTAGCAGTTACGAACAGTCCCTACGTGATTCACTTGATCCGGCGCAGATGGGATTGACCGTTCAACCCGTCAAAGCCGAAGGCATGCAGGCTTCGCGCGGAGCGACAGACTTCGGCGAATACTTCACCTACTTCAGTTTCTTTTTGGTCATATCGGCGCTGATGCTGACGACGTTGTTTTTCAAACTCGGCATCGAGCAGCGATTGCGCGAAATCGGATTGCTGCGCGCGCTTGGGTTTTCGATCAAACAGGTTCGCTCGCTGTTTTTGCGCGAAGGTTTGCTGCTGGCCGTCATCGGCAGCTTGCTGGGTTTGATCGGAGCGATTGTTTACGGTTGGGCGATGATGTTCGGCTTGCGAACGTGGTGGGTTGGAGCCGTCGGAACGACGTTGCTGAGGCTGCACATTTCGCCAATTTCGTTGGTTATTGGCGCAGTATCGGGCGTCATCACAGCACTGTTGTGCATCTGGCTGACGCTACGTTCGCTCAGAAAATTGTCGCCGCGTAATTTACTAACCGGCTCCACTCAAATCGGAGCCTATGATGTTCGTAGTTCCGCCTTCAGGCGGCAACGCGAGCGAAGCGAGCACACACCGCCTGAAGGCGGAACTACGAACGCGATTTTCACGTCTTCACGGTTGGCAGTAATTTTCGGAGTGTTGGGAATCGCCATGCTCGTCAGTTCAACATTCATCGGCCAGGTCGGAGCCTTTTTCGGGGCCGGAACATTCCTGCTGGTGGCGTTGTTGTTCTTCTGGTCAGCGTGGCTGAAAAGCGACAAGCGGCAAACGATTGCTGGGCATGGTTTCGCGCCGATGGCTCGGCTGGGTTTTCGCAATGCGACCATTCGGCCAAGCCGCAGCGTTTTGTGCATTGCGTTGATTGCTTCGGCGGCGTTCATCATCGTTTCGGTGGATGCGTTTCGGAAAGACAGCAACACAGTTTCGACCGATCCAAAATCCGGCACAGGCGGTTTTCCGCTGCTGGCCGAAAGCCTGTTGCCGATTGTTCACGATCCGAACAGCGAACAAGGCCGCGAAGAATTGAACCTGACCGACGACAATGTCAAAGGCGTTAAACTGACGCGCTTTCGTTTGCGACCGGGAGACGATGCCAGTTGTCTGAACCTTTACGCGCCGCGCAGCCCTCGCGTGCTGGGCGTGACCGAAGACTTCATCAAAGCCAATCGCTTCTCTTTCGCCAGTTCCATCGCCCAAACTGACGAGCAAAAAACAAATCCGTGGCTGCTGTTGAACCAACCACCAACCACCGACAACCAACAACCAATTCCAGCTATTGCCGACGCCAATTCGCTTGCTTACGTGCTGCATTTGAAAGTCGGCGATGAAACCGCGCTGACTTCCAGCCGAGGCGAAGTCGTCAAAATCAAAATCGTAGCCGCGCTGGCCGACAGCATCTTCCAGGGCGAATTGCTGATTGCGGAATCCGGCTTCATCAAAACCTTCCCCGATCATCAAGGCTACAGAGTCTTTCTGGCCGAAACCGCCAAGCCAACTGAAACTGCGGCCGCGTTGGAAGACAAACTTTCCGATTACGGTTTCGACGCCATTTCGACGGGCGAAAAGCTGGCCAGCTTTCATCAGGTCGAAAACACCTACCTTTCTACGTTTCAGACGCTGGGAGGTTTGGGTTTGCTGCTGGGAACATTTGGGCTGGGAACAGTTCTGCTCAGGAACGTGCTGGAGCGCCGCCGCGAATTGGCAGTAATGCGAGCCGTCGGCTATCAATCTTCGCATTTGTCGCTGATGGTATTGGCGGAAAACGCTTTGCTGCTCGGATGCGGATTGCTGACCGGAGTAGTTTGCGCGGCTGTGGCAATCGCTCCCGCCTTCATCGCTCGCGGAGGCAAGTTGTCAGCAGTGTCGCTGGCGTTATTGCTGCTGGCGGTTTTGCTGACCGGATTATCGGCTTCGTTGGTGGCTGTCAGGGCGGCTGTTCGTTCGCCGCTGCTGACTTCGCTCAGAACGGAATGAGTGACGACCGGCGATGTATACAAAACGAGCCGCCAGGAAGTTGAACTTCCTGGCGGCTCGTTTTCTGTTCCAGCTAAACCAACGGTTTAGAAATTAACCCGTAGCCCCAGAACGAAAAGGCGATTGCCGCTCGCACCGGTGACGCGGCCAAAATTGGCCGAGTTGATGTCGGTGTTGAACGTATCGAATTGTGGAGTATTCGTCAGGCCAATGGCATCAGCGCGAAACTCAAAATTCCAGGTTTCGTGAATCTTGAACCGTTTGACCATGTTGATGTCCAAGCGGAATGAACCCGGCGAAGTCAGATAAAGCTGTTGCAAGGTTCCAAGTTGGCCCGGCGAAGGATTGATCAACAG
>JAGNMH010000572.1 GCA_017991275.1 Acidobacteriota bacterium | reverse complement strand
ATCAACAGGTCGTCGTGCCTGATCCGTTCAACCTGGGTCATCCGACCTGGGAACACGATCACAATTTCAGCATCCGCAATCACATCTTCAAGCTGCAAATTGACGCGCCGGGCGGCGAAAAGGAGTTGATTGATCTGGCCGGGCGAATCTTCACGCCAATGATGGAGCGCCACAAACCGCTCTGGGATATTTATCTGGTGTACGGTTTGGAAGGCGGCAAGACCGCGATGATTTGCCGTGTGCATCATTGCATGGTGGACGGTATGTCGGGCGTTGATTTGCTGAAGATCGTCTTGGACTTTTCGCCGACGCCTGCACCGATTCCTCCGAAACCCGCAGCTAAAACACGCGAACCGCAGCCTGATCCGACTCGACGGTTGTTCGATTCGATTCTGGGTGGGATGCAGGAAGGCATGACTCGCTGGATGGAATTTCAAAACGGCCTGCTGAATCTGACTCAGGCATTGACCGACCAGACTTCGCGCGAAGCGATGAAAAACATCAGCGGAGAAATTCCGAAGATTATGCGTCCGGCTTCGCCGCTGCCATTCAATGGTCAGTTGTCCGGCGAAAAGCGAATGGTTTGGAATACGTTTTCGTTTGCCGAAGCCCGCGCAATTCGTGGCGCTCTGAGCGGAACGGTCAATGACGTTGTTTTGACGGCTTTGTCGGGAGCAGTTTCGCGTTACGCCGAAAGCCACGGCCAATCGGTCGCCGGTCGCAACGTGCGGTTTATGGTTCCGGTTAGTTTGCGGCAACAAGACCAGCACGGAGCTTTAGGCAACATGGTTTCGCTGTTGCCGGTGGAAATTCCACTGGATGTGAAAGACCCGATTGCACGGTTCCGTTACGTCAACCAAAAGACGATGGCAATGAAAGGCGGGCGCGTCGCAGAAGGTTTGAATCTGTTTTCGGCGCTGATGGGAATTTTGCCCGCTCCGATGCAGGCTCTGATGGGCGCGCTTTCGACTGCGAATATGCCTGTTCCACCGGCAGTGAACATGATTTCGACCAACGTACCCGGCCCGCAGGTTCCGCTTTACGCAATGGGTCATCGGATGACGGCGTATTACCCTTACGTGCCGGTCGGTTACGCGATTGGCTGCGGCTGCGCGATTATGAGCTACGACCAGAATCTGTATTTCGGCTTGACCGCGGATATGAAGGCCATGCCCGATGTCGAAAGATTGCGCGATCAGCTTTACGAATCGTTCTATGAATTGCGTAAGGCCGCCGGTGTTGAAGAAATGAAGCCCCAACCCGTGAAAGCCAAAGCGGCAGGCAAAGGCAAACGCGGCTAACAAACTCCATCAACCAAGAGGATCAAGTCATGTCCGAATCAACCTCACCAGTGATCTTTCACAGAGGCATGCAATCTGCGGAGCGTCCAATCTGGCACGAAGCCATGCTTGGATTGGATTGGCTGGCGCTCAGAACTTCGCCGGTGTTTTATGGCTTGGGAGTTCCGCGCGGCAATGGCTCTGCGGTCGTGGTCGTTCCTGGCTTTATGGGCACGGATCATTACCTTTGGGAGATGAATCTGTGGCTGCGGCGCATTGGCTACAAAGCTTATATGTCCGGCATCGGCTGGAACGCCGACTGTCTGGAAGTGAAAGCGCAGAAATTGATTGAAACCATTGAACGCGCGGCCAGCGAAACCGGCGGCAAAGTCCATTTGATCGGTCACAGTCTGGGCGGAGTTCTTTCGCGTTCGGCGGCAGCACGTCGGCCTGAGAAAATCGCTTCAGTAATTTCGCTGGGATCGCCGTTTCGCGGAGTCGCTTCGCATCCGCTGGTTCTGGCCACGGCCAACAAAGTCCGCGAACGCATTCGCGTCAAAACCGAAGGGCGCGAGCCGGATTGTTACACCGGCTTTTGTTCGTGCGAAGCCGTCGCCCGCCTTCAAATCGCATTTCCTGACTCAGTTCCGAACACAGCCGTCTTCACTAAAAAAGATGGAATCGTTGATTGGCGTTACTGCATCAACGACGACCCGTCCGCTAACGTTGAAGTGCAAGGCACTCACGTCGGCCTGGCTTTTAATCATCAAGTTTACAAAGTAATCGCCGAAAGATTGTATTCAGCCACGTCTTTTTAACCGGCGTAGGCAATTACCATCAGAATTAATGTTGGATTTCCCCTTCGACAGTCGTCAGAGGATTGCCTACAGTCGGTTAGTTCGGTAAAGTACGCCTGCCTTCGTAAAAAGTAGCGCCTTCACATTGCGCTGCAAAACCTCACAACCAGTGCCCCAGAATGGTTCTCTGAAATGTTAGGCAGGACAATAGGCAATTATCGTATCGTCAGCGAACTTGCTAAAGGCGGAATGGGAGCAGTTTACCGCGCCCATCATGTGCATTTGCCGCGCGAAGTCGTAGTCAAATCCATTCAACTCGATTCTTATTCGGAATCCGCGCAAGAGATGTTGAAAGCACGGTTTCGTCGTGAAGCGTTCATTCAATCCCAGTTTGACCATCCAAATATCGTTCGTGTGTTGGAGTTTTTCGAAGCCAGAGACAATTACTATCTGGTGATGGAATACGTTCCTGGCGTCAGCTTGCGCGAATTGTTGGATCAACAGGGCATTCCCTTCCCGAAACAAGCGATTCATCTATTCAAACAGATTCTTTCCGCGCTGGATTACGCACACAATTTCAGCTTTCTGGACGAAGCCGGAAACCGCCAAAAAGGAATCATCCACCGCGACATCAATCCATCAAACTTGTTGATGGATAACAACGGGCGCGTCAGAATTGCCGACTTCGGAACAGTGAAACTGGCAGGCTCAACTCGGCTGACTCAAATCGGATTTCATCCGGGAACAATCGAATACATGTCTCCGGAGCAATTACGCGGCGGTGAAATTGACGCCCGGTCGGATATTTACAGCGTCGGAGTAACTTTTTACGAGATGCTGACCGGCCAACTACCTTTCCCGCCAAAGCCGGGCGGTTCGGATTGGGAAGTGCGAAAAGGTCATATCGAATTGCCGCCTCCGCCAATTTCAAAACTCAAACCGGATGTCCCGTCGGAATTGGCAGAACTCGTCATGCGTTCGTTGCAGAAATCGCCTGACAAAAGGTTTCAGTCTGCGTCTGAATTTTTGAAGGCGGTGAAAAGCCTCAGGCCGGTTGGTGAAGAAAGCAAAAGGAAAATGCGAGGTCACGCTCGCAAATTCGGCAACGCCAAACCTGTTGTCGTCAAGACAATCATCAGCCCTGATGCAAACGTATTTCCACAACGGATGGACAATCTGTTTGAAAGTGGCGATGCCGTGACAATTCCGGTTCCGCAGCTTTCTTGCGATAAGCTTTTCTCAGACCCAATCGTCACTCAACCGGCAGTGATGAAGCAGACAAGCGGAGGCTTGCTGGAACGCTTTAGCCCGCTGATTACCAAATACAATCTGCCGCGGAATTCGATCATTCAGGTTGTGCTGTTGCTTTGTCTGACGGCTGGGTTCGCTTTCTTTTTCCTGGCAGACGGAAAACAGAATTTGCAAATTGCCATGACAAACCTGGCTGGGGTTTCTTCTCCTGCAACCGACGCTGGCTCTGGTTTGGCGACCCTGGCTCAGGCACAGGACTTGGAAAAGCAGGAACATTACGACCAAGCCATTTTGGCTTACGAATCGGTTATTTTACGAGACCCAAAAGCAGAGGGACGCGACGGGCTGACTATAAAAATCATGGAGCTTCGCACGTTTCAAACCTTGATCGAAGCCGGACGAATCGCCGAGCAAGGAGAACGGTTGATGGCCGCGCGGGAGCATTTTATGGGAGCCTTGCAGATCAGACCCAATTCGGAAATTGCCAGAACACGACTGGCTGAAATTGATCGAAGATTGACTCAGCCACTTCGTTAGCAAAGTATTCAGCGCAGACATGAAGTCCGGTTTGAGTTCCGGCAATCTCCATTCAGCCAGAAACTTCTTCCAGGCTTGCGGCGAAAACTGCTCGCCGCTCAGCCGTGTCTTCGACAAACGGCGGATAGCTGTCCTGCTGCTGTTGCGGAGTGTTAGTAGCGACCTGACCCGGCGCAGCACACGAACCGCCAATCAAGGCTAAACAGATAATCAAGACGAGTTTTTTCATAGGCGGCCAATCTTGCCCTCGTGATGAAGGAAGTCAATGGCCGATGCCGGATTGAACTATTTCAATTCCGGCAAAACAAAACGCCGCAGCGGACTCAACCATTCATCGAGTCCTCTGCGGCGTCTGAGTTCAAACAGTGTTGCGCTATCAGCCTTGATTGCGTCTCGGCGAAAGACCGATTCCGAGCAAACTATTCGCTCAAGCAAGCTCCGCTCCATCAAGGCCATATTGCTTTGCCAATTCTCTGACTTCGCTAAACAACCATTCCCAAAAATTTTGCCAATACTGTAAAGGCAAAAAC
>JAGNMH010000571.1 GCA_017991275.1 Acidobacteriota bacterium | reverse complement strand
GGTTACGAGCCTGAAGCTTGGACGCCTGAAGTTTGCCTGACTCGGATGGCCGGGTACGTCATGACTCGCAATGCGACGACCGAAATTCAACGCGCTCAACTGGCGCGAGAATTCGGCAAAGAGTTCGTTGACCAGTGGATGGAAACCGACCCCAAGCGCAAGCTGGAACTCCCAGAAGGTTTAGACCTTGCCGGTATTGATTCAAAGATTCTGGCCGGAGCCACAGCCGCCGGAGCCGCGGTCAATTTCGCTCCGAACCCCAATTCAAACGACGGCAGCAACAACTGGGTGATTGACGGCACGATGAGCGCGACCGGCAAACCTCTGTTGGCAAACGATCCGCATCGCCAGATCGCGTTGCCCAGCTTGCGATATATGGTTCACCTGAACGCTCCCGGATGGAACGTGATCGGCGCTGGCGAACCTTCGCTGCCCGGAGTCGCAGCCGGCCACAACGAACGTGTCGGATTCGGTTTCACCATCGTAGGCATTGACCAGCAAGACCTTTACGTTGAAGAAACCAACCCCGCCAATCCGAACGAATATCACTGGCAAGGCAAATGGCAGCCGATGCGTGTCGAACGCGAACAGCTAAAAGTAAAAGGCGAGCCTGCGCCGCGCGAAGTTGAATTGAAGTTCACTCAGCACGGCCCAGTGATTTACGAAGACGCCAAATTGCATCGCGCTTATTCGTTGAAGTGGGTTGGCAGCGAGCCGGGCACTGCCGGGTATCTGGCTTCGCTGTCGCTGAATCGCGCACAGAACTGGCCTGAGTTTTTGAAGGCTTTGGAACGTTGGAAAGTGCCATCGGAAAATTTGGTTTACGCCGACATTGACGGAAACATAGGCTGGGTCGCCGCCGGAATGACTCCGATTCGCAAAGGCTGGTCTGGCCTGTTGCCAGTTCCCGGCAACGGAAATTACGAATGGCAAGGCTTCTTGCCGTTGAAAGATTTGCCGCAGAGCTACAACCCGGCCAAGCATTACATTGCCACGGCAAACCACAACATTTTGCCGCTGGGATATGACAAGGAGCTTGGTTACGAATGGTCGAATCCTCTGCGCTTTTTGCGAATTGATGAAGTTCTAGGCTCTGCAAAAAACAAACTCACGGTCGAAGATTTCCAGCGATTGCAGCACGACGAAGTTTCGCTGAACGCTCGCGCTTTGACCGCCGTTCTGCGCGAAGCTAAAAACGCTCCAGCGGAATTGCAACCGTTCGTTGAGCTGCTGGCCAGGTGGGATTGGCGTTTAGGCAAAGATTCCGCCGCAGCCGCGCTTTACGAAATCTGGTTGCCGAAATTGGCTCCGGCAATTTTCAAATCGCACGTTCCTGAATCCGCCTGGCGAACTGTCGGCAGCCGCATTCAACCGAGCAAAGTGATTGACACGCTGAAGAATCCTTCTGAACGTTGGTTTGGCAAAGACTCTGTTGCCAGCCGAGATGCTTTGATCTGGAAAACTCTGGCCGAAGCCGTTGCCGACGCGAAAAAGCAGCTTGGCGCTGATCCGGCAAAGTGGCGTTGGGGGACGCTGCACGTAGCTCCTTTCAATCACCCGCTGGCGACAGACGCCGAACGCAAAGTTCTGTTCAACCTGTCCGCGCCGGAACGCGGAGGCGACGCCAACACGGTCATGGCTTCCGGCGGCACGGGATTCAAACAAAACCACGGAGCTTCGTTCCGCGAAATTCTGGATGTGGCGAATTGGGATCGTTCGGTGGGAACAAACGTGCCGGGTCAATCGGCTCAACCCGGCAGCAAACATTACGGCGATTTGCTGCCGTTGTGGGCTGATGGAAAATACTTTCCACTGCTGTACAGCAAAGCGAAAGTTGAAGCTTTGGCTAAAGACCGGCTGACGCTTGAGCCGAAATAATTTTTGACAGGATTCACATGATTTTCAGGATTTGAAAAACAGCAATTCACTCTGCCTGGCCAATCCCGTTAATCCTGTAAATCCCGTCGAAAGTCTTTATGGTTTACCCGGCTGTTTAGATTCTTCCAGTAACTCGGCCAGATACTGTTTCCATATTGCAGGAAGCGTATGCGTTCCGTGACCGCGAGTTTGATCGCTGATCGGAATCAGTATGAAGCGGCCTCGTTTGACTCGTTTGATTTCGCGTTCAGCAATTCCCAGTTCCGGCGGATTGACTTGATCGTCAGCGGAGTTGATTGCCAGCAGCGGAGCTTTGATTGTTTCAAGCCCCGGTTGCGGGTTGTAATCGCGCGAAGCGTCGAACTGGTAAAGCATATCGTTCGCGTCTTTGCCATTCACGGCGTTTCGCACGGCGTTGTCGAACAGCTTGTCGGCGTCTTCGCGCGTCGGAGCCTGTTTCTGTTGCTGCAACGGAATGCTGCTCATAATCAGCAAAGTGTAATTCGCCGCAACAAGTCCGCGCGGTTGTTGCGTGTAATCGCCGTTCTTCCATTCGGGGTCTTTGGTAATGGAATCAATCACCATCCGCCGAAAGTAACGATTGCGCCCGGCAATCTGCACCGGCAAGCTGGCCAGCGGCATCAGCGCATCCATAAAGTCAGGATACTTTTCTCCCCAAACCCAGGTGTGCATTCCACCCATCGAAGTCCCCATCGCCAATCGCAGATGATTCACTTTCAGATGTTCGGTCAGCAACCTGTATTGCGCCGCGACCATGTCGTTGTAATTGTATTTCGGAAACTTCGCGCGCAACCCATCGCTGGGTTTTGAAGACTGACCGTGCCCAATTCCGTCGGGCAGGATGATGAAGTATTTGCTGGCATCCAGAAGCTGCCCATCGCCAAACAATTGTCCGGCGAATTGCTGCGACAGAAATTGCCTGCCTGTGCCGCCAGTTCCATGACCGATCCAAACGGCGTTGGTGACTTTACCGGAAGTGTCGCGCTCCGGCTTGCCCAACGTGCGGTAATGAAGCTTCAGTTCCGGCAAGGTTTCTCCGCTTTCAAATTTGAAATCGCGGATGACGAAATCGCCTTCGGTTGGCGCCAGTTGTTGTGCGGCGACTGTGACACTGGCAAACAACAGAATCAGAAAAACGCTTATTGCTCTTTTTTTCATTCGAGGCTCCTGTGATGAAAGGCTTTCAGGATGACGGAACAAACTGAAATAACAGAAGAAACGGAAAAGGAATCAGATAAATTCCGTCCTTTCCGTTATTTCCATTCATTTGTTCTGTAAGCTTTCTTCTTTCTATCTGGCTTGAATTTTTATTTGCCAACTACCGGCAAACCGCTCGGCACGTTGGCAGGTACAACTGGCGGAGCCGAAAGATCGTTCAAGCTTTTCAAAAACGCAACCAGGTCTTTCTTTTGCTGTTCAGTCAAATCCAGCTTGGCGACTTTTGAATCCTGGCTGTAAGGGTTCTGCCCGCGTCCGCGTCCGCCGCCGTCGTTGTAAAACTCAACGACTTCTTCCAGCGTCTTGAAGGCTCCGTTGTGCATGTAAGGCGCAGTGCGTTCAACATTGCGAAGCCCCGGAGTCTTGAACATCCCAAAACCATCTTGCCGCCGAAGCACGGCTCCAAATCCGGGATCAGGATCAATCGGCGAGTTCTTGTCCGGCGAAGTCGTCGTCCCAATTGAAGACAAGACTCCATCGTGAAAATTCGGAGGCGTATGACAAACCGCGCATTGGCCTTGCCCCATGAACACCACAAGGCCGCGCAGTTGGTCAGTCGTCAGCGCGCCGTCTTTGCCTTTGGCAAACTGATCGTAATTCGTTTCGGTGATGTTCAGTTTGCGCTCAAAGGCCGAAATTGCGCGCGCGATGTTTTGCAAATTGATTTCGCTTCCGTCCTGTTGCGATTTGAAACCGAAGGCTTTGGCAAACAGTTCGCGGTAACGCGGAATCGCCCGCAACCGTTTCAGCAACTCTGCCAGATCGTGTTGGTTCATTTCGTTTTCGGCAAACAGCGGAACCAGAACCTGTTCTTCCAAAGTGCGGACACGGCCATCCCAAAACTGAAATTCGTTGAACGCAACGTTGAAAATGCTGGGCGTGTTGCGCGCAAGTTCCGGCCCTGTGCCCGCGCGATGAATGCCGTAACCTCGCCCGCCTGCGCCAACGCCTTTCGGCAAACCGTCGGCCATTCCGTAATCAGGGTGATGGCACGACGCGCACGAAGTCGTTTTGTCATTGGACAGAATCGGATCGAAGAACAACTGATAACCTAATTCGACTTTTGAAGCCTCGCCCTGATTGTTGCGTGGTTCGACCGGCGCGGTGATTTGCTGGATGCCTTCCGACGACAACACGCCACGAGCCAGTAGCAGCCAGGCTTGACGATCTTCGGGCGAAGTCGTTTTGGCAAGCCCGACGATTTGCTCAGTCGTCTCCACTGATCTGCTCACATACATATATCGTCGCCCAAAGATCACTCCGGCAATAACAATAAGC
>JAGNMH010000570.1 GCA_017991275.1 Acidobacteriota bacterium | reverse complement strand
CGAATCCTTTGCTCCTGTGGTTGAGTTTCTGCGTGCAGCCGGACGCGATCCGCATGTGCTGGCCATCAAACAAACGCTTTACCGCGCAGGCAAAGATTCGCCGATTGTCGAAGCCCTGATCGAAGCCGCCGAAAACGGAAAGCAGGTGGTTGTGCTGGTTGAATTGAAAGCTCGTTTCGACGAAGAGAACAACATCAATTGGGCAAAGCGGTTGGAAAAAGCGGGCGTGCATGTCGTTTACGGACTGGTCGGATTGAAAACTCACGCCAAAGTCACGCTGGTCGTCCGCCAGGAACCGAACGCGCTGCGCCGTTACGTCCATCTTGGAACCGGAAATTACAATCCTGCGACTTCACGAATTTACACAGACCTTGGACTGCTGACCTGCCACGAAGATTACGGAAAAGACGTTTCGGATTTGTTCAACTTCCTGACCGGTTACTCGCGCCAGGTTAATTACCGCAAGCTGCTGGTCGCTCCGGTAAATCTGCGGCGAAGCTTCACGGAAATGATTCGCCGCGAAATTGCGCATCATCAAGCCGGTCGCCCGGCTGGCATCACGGCCAAATTCAACAGCTTCACCGACGCCCAAATGATCGAAGAAATGTACAACGCTTCGCGCGAAGGCGTGCCCATTGATCTGATTATTCGCGGCATTTGCTGCTTGCGTCCGGGATGGCCGGGACGCAGCGAAACAATAAGAGTGGGCAGCATCATCGGACGCTTTCTGGAACATTCGAGGATTTACCGCTTTATCAACGGGGGCGACGAACAGATTTATCTGGGCAGCGCCGACCTGATGAACCGCAACCTGGACCGCCGAGTCGAAGTCCTTTTTCCCATCGAAGACCAGCGCATGAAGGACCGCATCATCCATGAAATTCTGGAGCCTGCCCTGAAAGACAACGTCAAGATGCGCTGGCTGAAAATGGATGGTGGTTACACCCGTCCGCGCGTTGCCGACGAAAAGAAATTCAGCCTTCAGGATCACCTGCTGAAACCTGCCTTGATTGGCTAAATAAACACCGGGAGCAATGAATGAAGCCTTCTCGACTGATCGAGTTTCTGGCAAAGATGGAGCCGAACAGCGTCGCCGTCTTTGCCAGCGCGCACGAAGTTCGCCGCAACCAGGACACAGATTTTGAGTTTCGACAGGAAACAGATTTTTACTACCTGACGCGGCTGAACGAACCGGATTGCGTCGCCGTGCTGGCTCCCAATCATCCAGAACACAAATACGTTTTGTTCGTTCGCCCGCGCAAACGCGAAGAAGAAATCTGGACCGGATTGCGCGCCGGAGTCGAAGGAGCCGTCCGCGATTTCGGAGCCGACGCCGCTTACGATATTGCAGAGCTTGACCGCGTGTTGCCGAAATATCTGCAAAACTTTCACACGCTGTATTACCGATTCGGCCACAATTCCGAGTTCGATCAGAAGGTTTTCGGAACGATCAAACACATCCGCGAACGGGTTCGCGGCGGAGTTTACGCTCCGACGACGATCATTGACCCGATGACCATCGTTCACGAAATGCGGCTCAGAAAGAATGAAGATGACCTGACCAGTTTGCGCCGAGCCGCCTCCATCAGCGCCGAAGGCCACGTCGCCGCAATGCAACATTGCAAACCAGGAATGTACGAATACGAACTGGAAGCCGTGGTCGAATACGTCTTTCGCAAAAGCGGCGCGAGCGGCGTAGGTTATCCGTCAATCGTCGGAGCCGGTTTCAATTCGACGATCCTGCACTACAACACCAACAACGATCAGATCAAAGACGGCGACGTTGTGTTGATTGACGCCGGAGCCGAGTACAACATTTTCAGCGGCGACATCACTCGCACCTTTCCCGCCAATGGCAAATTCACCAAAGCCCAGCAGACCATTTACGAAGTCGTGCTCAACGCCAACAAAGAAGTCATCAAGATGGTCAAACCCGGCGTCAGCTTTATGGCGTTGCATGACCACAGCGTTGACGTGGTGACTCAGGGCTTGATTGATATTGGCTTGCTGACCGGCAGCGTCAAAGACAACGTCGCATGCAAAGCCTACGAAAAATTCTTCATGCACAAAACCGGCCACTGGCTGGGGATGGACGTTCACGACGTAGGCCGTTACAAACTGGACGATGATTGGCGCAAGCTTGAACCTGGAATGGTCTTCACCGTCGAACCTGGCGTTTACATTGCCGCCGGAGCCGAAAACGTGCCGGAAGAATTCTTCAATATCGGCGTCCGCATCGAAGACGACGTCGTCGTCACCGAAACTGGCTGTGAAGTTTTGACAACCGGCGTTCCCAAAGAACCCAACGAAATCGAAAGGACGATGAAAGAATCGGCGAAGGTAACATTTTGAACATTGAACTATTAGCCGGAGCGCTAGCCGCGCGCGCCAGTTTATTGGACGCGCGCCACGAATCAGCATTCCGCCTGTTCAACGGTTTCACCGAAGGCTGGCCTTCGCTGGCCGTTGACCTTTACGCGCAAACTCTGGTTTTGCACGATTACTCCGAAACGCCCGAAGAAAGTCAGCCGGTCGTCACGACGGTTCAAGAGTTTTATCAATCTCAATTGCCGTGGATCAGCGCCGTGCTGCTGAAAACTCGCAGCGCAAAAGATGCCGAAGCTCGTAATGGAGTTTTGCTATTCGGCGAAAAGCTCGCCACTAAAATCCGCGAAAACGGCGTTTGGTATTCCGTAGCTTTGCAGTTAAACCGCGACGCCAGTTTTTATTTGGACACGCGAAATTTGCGAAGCTGGATACTGCAAAATCTTGGCGGCCAAAGAGTTCTGAACACGTTCGCTTACACCGGCAGCTTGGGGGTAGCGGCTCAGGCCGCCGGAGCTTCGCGCGTCGTGCATTTGGATTTGAACCGCGGCTTTCTGAACGTAGCGAAGACTTCGTACACGCTGAACGGCTTTCCTATTCACAAAGCTGATTTTCAGACCGGAGATTTCTGGCCTCTTGTCAGCCGTATGATTCGCGCCGAAGAGCGTTTCGATTGCGTGTTGCTCGATCCGCCATTTTTCGCTTCGACCAGCAAAGGCATGGTTGACGCGAAAAACAATTACGCGCGGCTGATTAACAAAGTCCGCCCGCTGATCGCCGACGGAGGCAGACTGATCGCGGTCAACAACGCGCTTTTTGTCAGCGGCGCAGAGTTTCAGCAGATGTTGCTGGCTTTGTGTTCGGATGGTTATCTGGCAATTGAGGAATTGATTCCGGTGGCCGAAGACTTCGCGGGTTACGAGACTACCAGAGTTGCAGCAGAAGTGACCGATCCTGCGCCGTTCAATCACTCTACCAAGATCGCCGTGCTGCGCGTACGCCGAAAAGATGTGGCAGCTTTAGCCGTTACATCCAATCAATAAAAAGCAAAATTGAATCCGATTGAGGGGAGTGAAAATACTCAGGGCCGAGCGGCCCGAAAGGAGGCTATAAAAATGTCAGCGCCATCAAACGACGAAGGCCAGCCCGGCATTCAGCGGGTCTTCCAATCGCGGGAAGAGACGCGATCTTATTACAATAAGATCGCTCAATTCTACGACCTGCTTGCTGAACACAGCGAAGGGCCGATACGCGAATCAGGTTTGAAACTATTGGCCGCCACGCCAGGCGAGCGTGTGCTGGAAATCGGTTCAGGAACCGGGCATTGCCTGATTGAACTGGCTGAAGCCGTCGGCTCGAACGGGCGCGTTTACGGGATTGACCTTTCAGACAAAATGGTTGAACTGGCTCAGGAACTTGTCCGCGACCGAGGGCTGGCCGACCGTGTCGAATTGAAATGCGGCGACGCCGAACATTTGCCTTACGACTCGGACTCGCTGGACGCTGTTTTTATGAGTTTTACGCTTGAACTGTTCGACACACCGGACATTCCGCTCGTACTGGCCGAATGTCATCGCGTGCTAAAACCGGGTGGCCGCATTGTCGTGGTCGCCGTTTCACACGAAGGAAAACCTGGATTGGCTTTGCAAGTGTATGAATGGACGCACCGCCATTTTCCTAACCTGCTGGACTGCCGTCCGATTTTTGTCCGGCGAGCATTGAAAGCCGCTGGTTTCACAATTGGCCAAGTCGAGCTGGCGCAAATGTGGGTGCCCGTTGAGATTGTTCTTGCAACAAAGCCGGACTGAAAGAGTTTTTTTATATGATGTCTGATACTTGAAGATGGGGTTCGACAATGAATGACGCAGTTAATCAGAAGCCGCAGTGGCCCCAGTGGCCGCAGTTTCCAGGTCGCTGGCGCAATCGCTTTGCCGCAAGTTTGGGCGTGCGGCTGGAGCGCAAGACAGAAATTTATATCAGTTTATCGGAGGCAGCGACGCTGTTGGATGTCAATTACTGGTTGCAGATTCTCTTTGCCGCCGGAGTCGCAACGCTGGGACTGGCACTTAAC
>JAGNMH010000569.1 GCA_017991275.1 Acidobacteriota bacterium | reverse complement strand
AGTCAAAATCGAACTGAACCCGGTGATGAAAATAGAAACGCCTGCCAGCGTCACTTGCGTGTTGGAGTAAATCGAACTGTAGGGCGGATAAAACGTCCAGCCGGTGTCAATGCCACCGCTCATGATTGTGGTCAGCATCAAAATTGCGCCGACCATAAAGACGTACCAACTAAGCAGATTCAACCGCGGAAAGGCCACGTCCTTTGCGCCCAGCATCAACGGCAACAAAAAGTTACCCAACGTCGCCGGAATCGAAGGAATCAGGAAGAAGAAGATCATCATCACGCCATGCATCGTGAAGACGCGGTTGTAAGTTTCCGCCGTCAACAGATCGCCTTGAGGTGTGATCAACTCCAAGCGAATCAACGAGGCGTAAATGCCTCCAATCGCAAAAAAGATCGAAATCGCAAACAGATACAGCAATCCGATTCGTTTGTGATCCAACGTCAACAGCCACGATTTGACTGTGTGACCGTTGGTCAAATAATTCACCTGGCTTTCTTCTGCTTGAGCAATGACTTCAGTTGCCATGTTCGTACCTTATGAGTTTCTGGTTTGTGGCACCGGCTTTAGCCGGTATCTTCCGCTTCAAAGCGGGACTACTTAACCTACTATTTTGTTGCCGGTGCCGGGGCGGCAGGTTTCGCCACTGCCGGTTTTGCAGCAACGGGCGCAGGCGATTTTGCCGCAGCCGCATCAGCGTCTTTCGGCCCTATGGATTTCAGGTAAGCGATAATCTGAGCAATCTGCTCCTCGCTGACCTGTCCACGGAAGCTGGGCATAATCAACTGATAATCCTTAACGATCTTCGCTCCGGGATCGAGAATTGATTCGCGTATGTATGTGTCGTCAACTGTAACGGTCGAACCATTGTTCAGAGTGACCGATTTGCCGTAAAGCTCGGCCAGTTTAGGCCCTCGACCTTTGCCGTCAGCCAGATGGCAGGTGCTGCAAGCCAGACTGGAGAACAGCCGTTCGCCGACAATCGCCGGAGGCTCGTTCGTCCCGCCGCCCAACCAGGCCTGAAAGTCGCCAGGCTCCATTACCGTAACAGTTCCGATCATTCCTGAATGCTGGGTGCCGCAGTATTCCGCGCAAAAGATGTGATAGGTTCCGGGCTTGGTCGCCTCGAACCAGGTTGTTGTGTAACGCCCTGGGACCACATCAGTTTTGGTGCGGAAAGCCGGAATGAAATAAGCGTGCAACACATCTTCACTGGTCATGGTCAGCTTGACTCGACGACCGACCGGAATGTGCAGCGTGTTAATCTCGCGCTGCCCGTCTTGGTGCTGAGCGCGCCACATCCACTGTTTGCCGGTGACGAAAATTTCCATCGCCTCTTTCGGCTCGGTGTACATCTGGTAATACAGCTTGGCGCCCCAGGCGAAGATGCCTATACAGATGATAAATGGAATTACCGACCACAGAATTTCCAGCGTCATCATGCCTTCGACCTGTTCAGGAATCTCGCCATCTGTGCGACGGCGATATTTGACCATGAACACGAAGATTGCAGCGACGATGCCGATTGTAAAAACAATCGTCATCAACCACAGCGCGATATAGAACAGGTCTACTTCCAGCGCGAACTTTGACGCCTGTTCAGGCAACAACGGAACTTGAAAAGAAAAGAGGCTCATATCGTATCCAATTCGTCACGAGACGCGAGCAGCCCACGCTGCTTCTTTCTGTTTCGTCTTGTGCCTCAAATAAAGAATGAGAGCAGCTATAGAAATAATCGTAATCACAGCGAAGACGCGCATAATCCGCATCAACACCAAACCGTACGTGCCCCGATTAGGGTCGTACTGATAGCAGTACAAAATCACCTGATCCGCCAGCGAACCAACTTTCCCCGCCGAAGCGTCAACCACACCGAATCGAATGTCGCGCGGTTCGAAATTGGAAAGCACATCGCTGGGATAAAAATAACGAGAAATCTTGCCTTGTGGCGTAATCACAATCAGAGCGCTTGAGTGCGCATACTGCTTACTTACCGGATCCCAAACAAAACGAAAACCAACTGATTTAGCCAGCGCCAGCGTGTTTTTTTCATCGCCGGTCAAAAAATGCCATCCGTCGTTCAATCCCGGATCGGCCAGTTTCTGCAAATACGTGTTTCGCTTTTCCGCGGCCAGCTCGGGAGTTTCTTTCGGATCGAAGCTGACCGTCAAGGAAATGAAATCCCTGCCAGCCTTCATCGGCAAAGTCTTCAACACGTTCATCAAACCGTTTAACGTCAAGCTGCAGAGCTGCGGACAGTTGTAGTAAACCAACGACAAAACTATAGGTTTGTCGCCCGCATAATCCTGAAGCTTTACGGAGCGCCCGGTTTCGTCCTTGAATTCAAGATCAAGCGGAACCTGAGAATTCAACAACTGGTCAACGCCTACGTCTTTTAGAACCGGCGGACGCATCCCGGCGGGTTGCGCCTTCACCTGAAGGCAAAAGGCTAATACCAAAAAGCAAAAGACAAAAATTTGAAATCCGATTTTGCCAGTCAGCGTTAAAACTACTTTTTGCCGATTTAGAACAGACATTTTTTACTTCTTTTGCCGCCTCTTAATGCTTCGCGCCATCACTGGCGGCTGGTTTGGCAACCGGTAACGCTGTCATTGGAGCTGCAGTAGCAGGTTTCGCAGCCTCGCCGCCAGCCGGCGTCACCGACGGAACACTTTGTTTCTGACTCTTTATTCCACGCCCACCACTCGATCCGGCATTTAGAACATGTTTGCGAGCTGATTCAGCCGCTTGATATTCACCGATCAAAGCATCGGATAATGTCGGCAAACCTTTCTCAGCAATCATTTCCTTGGCGCGCTCAATTGGAATGTGAGCAACTCCGCCAGGCTGATCCACCCAACCGTAAGCAGCGACCTGTTTATTCACTTTGTCGCGGTAAGCGGCCATGTCTTCCAGCGGCAGCATGGATGATTGGATGTCCCCAGGTTTGTCCGGATTCGGCTCCGGTGCGCCCTGCAAACGCGGTTCAGGCGGAAGCTTACGTCCACCCTGGACAGCCGTTGCCGGTTGATCGGGATTCATTTCTTCATACTTCTTCAGGCCGATTTCGACGCCAACAATGATGAGGTAAGCCAATGCTATTGCTACAGCAAGAACTCCGAGAAAAACCAGCATCGGTTTGGCTTTTACGCCGCTGCCTTCAACTTGTAGATTATCCTTGTCGTTGTCGTGATTGTGATCGCTCATAAGTTTCCAGTTCACAGTTCGCGGCTTGCAGTTCGCGGAATTTGTTTGCCGTGAACTGCAAAGGCAGAACTAATTTTCTTAGTGACCTCCACCAGCCGAAGCCGCTTCAGCCAGTTGCGGATCGTTGAACGGGACCAGCGGACGCTGGCGCAATTGCCAGAAAAACCATCCCAGCCACAATCCACCGAAACCAATCGTTGCCGCAGCATAAACAGCAAATTGAGCAGGGCCGCTGTGAATAACTTCTGCTCCGGGTTTTTTGGCCATTTCGTCGAATTGCGGCACGATCACCCAAACCAAATCCACCAACCGCATCAGGATCAATAAACCGGCAACCCAGACCAAGCGGTTCGAGTGCTTTTTCAGATCGCGCGACAACAACAACAGGAACGGCATCGCAAAATGCAGCACCAGCAAGCCAACACCCATCCAGCGCCACGGGCCTTCGAAGCGGCGAAGAAACCACGGAATCTCTTCCGGCAGATTGCCTGACCAGATAATAAGCAACTGCGAAAATGAGAAATAAGCCCAGACCATAACCAAAGCCAATTGCAGTTTGCCCAAATCATGAAAATGCTTTGGTTTCAGTATGTGCGACATCGGCTCGTACTTTCTGAGAATCACGCAGACGGCGATCAGAAAAGCGATTGAAAGGACTCCCTGGCCGGCGATGGTCAGCAGGCCGAAAATTGTCGAAAACCATTCGGCATCCAGCGACATAATCCAGTCAATTCCGGCGAAGGTGACCGCCATGCCGTAAAACAAAAATCCAGGGCCGCTCAGGTTTTGAGCTTTCTGAACCCAACCGTGAGCTTCATTCGGGTCTGATGTCGAATCCTGTGACGCTGACCATTTTCTGAGCAGGAACATCAAACCGATCCAAATCGCAAAATAAATGATCGCGCGAATCGTAAAACCGCTCGGATTCAGCCAAGCTGCTTTGTGCTCCAACAGTTTGCGGACGTTTTCTTCTGCGTCAGGGCTGATCGGGTGTGACCAGTGATATAGGCTATGCAACCCAAGAATAATTGGAATGAACAGCACAGCCATCAACCAAAGCGTTGATGAGGCGGATTCCAGAGGGCGGCGGATAATCAATCCCCAACCACCTCCGCCCAGATATTGCACCATCAGCAAACCCAGGCAGCCCAAGGAGATACCGATCCAAAAAACATAAGCCACCAGATA
>JAGNMH010000568.1 GCA_017991275.1 Acidobacteriota bacterium | reverse complement strand
CAGCGCAGTGGCTGCTGCGGCTTGATGCGCGCTTTTGATCGTAGTGCCTTCGCCGGTGGACAGGCAATGGCCGTTGACGCGCAACTCAATTTGAAAGACGCGGTTATGATCGGGTCCCAGACTTTCGACTATGGCGTACTGCGGCGTGGGCAGTCCTTGTGATTGCAACCTTTCTTGCAGAGCGGTTTTGTAATCGGTCTTGGTCAGGTTGGTCGGGTCAATTTCGTCCAGAGTTTCGGCAAATTCACGCCGGACAAATTCCTTGGCAGCTTCGACTCCGCGATCCAGGTAGATGGCAGCGATCAAAGCTTCGTAAGCGTCAACCTGCAATGCGGATTTGTATCTTCCGCCGGTTTTTTCTTCGCCGCGATTTAGCAGCAGGTAATTGCCTAGTTGAAGTTTGGCGGCCTGAGTTCTCAAGTTGACGGCGCTGACCATATAAGCGCGCATTTTTGAAAGCGTGCCTTCATTGAGGTCCGGATAAAGTTCAAGTAACCAGGAACTGACCAGGAATTCCAGAACTGCGTCACCCAGAAACTCCAGGGCTTCATTGTGTGACGGACGCGGATCGGGCTGTTCGTTGGCAAACGAACGATGCATCATTGCACGGCGCAATAGAGAGCGATCACGGAAAAAATATCCGATCTGCTCTTCCAACTGGCTCAGCCTGTCTTCGAATGTGTCTTGATCGTTCAGCAATTGCTTTTGTTTACTTTTATTGCAAAGAAAGCCAGCTCTGCGATGAGTGCTGGCTTTCTTTGCAGTAGCCTCAATTGTTTTGCGGTCATTCAGGTTTTATCAACTTGGCCAGTGACCGCTCCTCAGACAAACGCAGTTTATGGTTTTTTGCGTCTGGCGCTGGGTTTGGCTTTTGGAGCAGCTTTACCCTTGGTTGCAGAAGCCGCTTTGCCGGTCGCCGCAGCTTTATCACCGTTGCTTGCGCCGCCACCGCTATTAGCCGTGTTGCTTCCACTACTAAGTTTAACGCTGCCAGCCGCAGGGCCTGTCGGAGCTTGCAACGGAGCCGAGTCAGCCTCTTCAACCTTAACCGGGATTGCGGGGCCAGCAACGGTCGGGTCGGCGCTGAACGCTTTCAAGTATTCAGCAGCTTTTTCCGGCGCTTTAGTGCGGTAATTCCAGTAAGCGTCAAAATAACCTTTGGCGGCGTCGTTCAGAGATTTGGTTTCTGGTTTGACCGCCGTCGCCATCACACGGGCGTATTCCGGGATCAATTTGCCGTCCATCACTTCATTGACCTTCTTCAACAACTCTTTACCAGGTTCGCCGGTCTTTTGGTCGTCGGCCAGCTTGTCATATTCAGCCCGAAGAGATTGATACTCTTCCAGGTAAATGCCGGAACGCAGCCAGTAATTGTTCGGGTCTTTCCAACCTGCGCCATCTTTGCTTTTGACCATTGTGGATTTGGTCAGGTAATCAATGGCCTGAGCCTTGTCGCCTTTGGTTTCAATCAACCGGAAACCGAAGAATTGATTGATCTGGGCTTGAACAATCTCACGCAGGTTATCCCAGTCGGCCTGTTTCCAGCCTTCGGCAGGTGTCGTTGATTCGAATAGCTTAAGAGCCTGTTCGCCGTAACCTTTGACCCTGTCGAGGTTCTTGTAAATTTGGCCAATGCTCCCATGAGCGCCAGCCAGCGCCATCTGGCCAATGACAAACTGATTGCCCGGCACAATCTTCAGAAAACCTTCTCCTGCGGCAAACAACTGATCCAGTTTGTTGGCGTCAGGAGCAGAATAATAAGCCTTCAATGCAGCCTGAAACCTATCATTCGCCTCACCAAAAGCTTTAGCTTTTTCGTAATTATCAATAATCGTAGTGACGTTCTTTATGTATCCAGTATCAGGGAACTTCTCTTTAAGTTCTTTTGATTGTTGGTAGCACTTGTCTTCATTTTTGGGTTTTACGGTATAACAAGTCGCATACCAATCTCGCTCAAGTGCGCCTTTTGGATCATCCTGCGCTTTGACAGGGGAAAACGCGATGGCGCTGATGAGCAGCGACAAGGCGAGTAAAAAACTAAACTTCTTCATTTGAATTGTTCCTCCACAGTCTGTGTTCGGTGTCTCTAAACTTAGAGTTTTGTCCCAGAATATAGTTTTTGTGATTTGGAGATTGGCGAGTCTTGGCGGTGCAAGACTCGACGGGTCCGACCAGCTTCTTTTTAGACAGCGCCATAGACGCCGGAAACGAGGCATTAGTAACCGCACTGCAAACATTTTTTCAGATGCTGTCGTCAATTTAGTGGCAATTGACAGTTCACCTCGCTCCACGATTAACGCATAACCAATCAATCTTCAAATGATGACTTCAGATGACGAGTGACGAGATGTGTAACCTTTGAAGGAGTTCTGATGATGTAGTGCTAACGATTCTCTTAAGAGCTTGTCAGATGAAGGCGTATTGTGCATTATTCATTTGCTTTGTCAAACACGCCTATGTCCAGCTTATTGAACCATTTCAACGCTATTCAAGCCTCGATTTTGGACTCGATCCGCGTCCTGGTCGAGCGCGAAACCACGTCCAGAGAAGAATCCCGGCTCAACGAAATTGCCGCTTTTGTCGCCGGTCAGTTGAGTGATCTGGGCGGAAAAATTGAACTTAGTCCCCAACCCGGATACGGGACTCACCTGCGCGCCAGATTCGATTTCGGTCACGCCCCGGACGAGGACAGAGTTTTGGTGATTGGACACCTGGACACCGTCTGGCCGGTTGGGACTTTAGATCGAATGCCGTTTTGCCTGACCAGTGAAGGCAAGGAGATCAAAGCTCACGGACCAGGCATTTTCGATATGAAATCAGGGGTTGCGATTGCCGTACGAGCTTTGAACGCTATCGGCAGTTTTGGCTTGCAGACCAAAAGACCTGTCACTTTGCTGCTGACTTGTGACGAAGAAATCGGAAGCAAAACTTCGCGCGCGCTGGTTGAAGAGGAAGCCAAACGAGCGGCGGTGGCTTTGGTGCTGGAGCCTCCAATCACAGGCGGTGTTGTCAAAACTGGTCGTAAAGGCATTGGCGTTTTTGGGATTCGCGCTATTGGCAGAGCCGCTCATGCCGGGCTTGATCCGCGTAAAGGCATTAACGCGAACGTCGAGCTCGCTCACCAGGTGTTGCGGTTGGCGGAAATGAACGACCACGAACGCGGCGTGACTGTCAGCGTAGGCGTAATGTCAGGCGGCACAACCGTCAACGTCGTTCCGGCTGAGGCTTCGGCAAAAATTGACGTGCGTTTCTGGACACCTGAAGACGGCGAGCAAATTGTCAGCAATATCCGGGGCTTGAAACCTGCGCTGGCTGAAGCTCAACTGGAAATTACAGGAGGCATCAATCGTCCGCCGATGCCGCGTTCGGGAAAAAACATCGCGCTTTATGAACACGCGCGCGAGCTGGCCGCAGAATTTGGCTTCGATTTGCAGGATACGGTTGTCGGCGGAGGTTCCGACGGCAATTTCACAGCGGCGATGGGAGTGCCGACGCTGGACGGCCTTGGAGTTGACGGCGCGGGCGCTCATGCAGACCACGAACACATCATTGTCAGCGACATTCCGCGCCGGGCGGCTCTGCTAACTCGACTGATTCAAACCGCGTAATGAAATCAAAAGGCAAAAGGCAAATATCAAAAGGCAAAAGTTTGGCCCGCGAAATAGTTGCTTCAATTCGGGTAGAAATACCGTTGAGAAAACTTTTGATATTTGCCTTTTGTCTTTTGCCTTTTGATTTTACTTTGGCGCAGTCCCCGATTCGGTTGGCAGTAGTTGATTTCGTTGGTGATTCAAGCCGTGAGTTTTCAAATGTGTTGCGCGATGCGGGAAAATCGGCTGGTGATGAGTTTGAGTTTCTGGATGATGAATTGGTGCGAACAGCGGCAAGCGGCTCAGGTTATGCCGGTAGTTTGAATTTCAGCCGCGACGAAGCCCGCGCGCTGGGACAAAGTTTGGGTTGCGATTTTTATGTGCTCGGTAAAACGCTTGTAGCTCGGCGACTGGTTGCCGCTGGCGGTGAGCAATTTTACTTTGAAGCTTTGGCGGGGCTGTTTTTCGTCGAAGTCCGCACCGGCAAATTGATACTGTTTTCGTTTGAAAGCGCGAAATTTCAAACTGAAAGTAAGGCGAAGGATCAGCTCAAGGAAATTCTAAAGCAAGCCTGGCCGCGTTATGCCGAAGCGATTATCACCGCGCGAAAGTTTCATTTGGTGGCAATCGAAAACATAAAACCGACAGAACCTACAATCGAAGTTCTAACAGACGATTTGGCTGCAACCGGAATCGAGCAGCCGTTCTTTTTCCAGCGAATCAAACCCGATTACACAGAGCAAGCCGATTTGGCGAACGTTATTGCAACTGTTGAGCTTGAGGCTGTCTTCCGCGACGACGGAGCTGTTGGTGATATTG
>JAGNMH010000032.1 GCA_017991275.1 Acidobacteriota bacterium | reverse complement strand
AATTTCGACTCCGCGATTGATCGGGCCGGGGTGGAGCACAATGGCGTCGGGCTTCGCCAATGCCAGCCGTCGTTTGTTCAATCCGAAATGAATCGAGTATTCGCGCAGAGAAGGGAAGAAGCCGCCACTTTGCCGCTCCATCTGGATTCGCAGCATCATCACCACGTCGGCGTCGGCGATGGCTTCTTCGATGGAGTCGGCGAAACGAATCGAACCGTCGCCGGGCGGAATCAGTTTTTCCAGGCCGAACGGCATCAGAGTTCGCGGCCCGGCCAGCACAACGTGAGCGCCGAGTTTGGTCAGCAGGTGCGCGTTCGAGCGGGCTACGCGGCTGTGCAGCACGTCGCCGATGATGGCGACTTTCAAACCGCTCAGGCGACCTTTGTTGTGGCGAATGGTCAGAGCGTCCAGCAAGGCTTGCGTCGGATGTTCGTGTGCGCCGTCGCCTGCGTTGATGACTCCGGCTTTGACGATTTTGGCGATTTGATGCGGCGCGCCTGAAGAGCCGTGGCGAATGACAATCGCGTCAGGAGCCATCGCTTGCAGGTTCAGCGCGGTGTCCACCAGCGTTTCGCCTTTGACCACGCTGGAAGTCGAAGCCGAGATGTTGACGGCGTCGGCGGACAGACGTTTGGCGGCTATTTCAAAGCTGGTGCGCGTGCGCGTCGAAGCTTCGAAAAACAAATTGATGACGGTTTTGCCGCGCAGCGTAGGGACTTTTTTGATCTGGCGATTGTTGATGTCGCGGAACGTCACGGCTGTGTCGAGGATCAAATTGATCTCTTCGACTGAAAGGTCTGCGATTCCAAGAAGGTCTTTTCTGTTTAGCGGCATTGAGTTCAAATTTTGAATTTTTGATTCTCGATTTTGAATTGGTTCAGGTCAGCACCGAAAAATCCAAAATCCAAAATCCAGAATTCAAAATTACTTCTGTTCGACTAAAAGCACCTGCTCGGTTTCGTCAAATTCCGGCAGCATGACTTTGATGATTTCGGCTTCGGTGGTGGTGACGGTTTTGCCGACGTAATCGGCCTGGATCGGCAATTCGCGCCAGCCACGATCAATCAGCACAGCCAGTTGAACCCGGCGCGGGCGACCGAAATCAATCAGCTCATCCATCGCCGCGCGGATCGTGCGTCCCGTGTACAGCACGTCGTCAACCAGAATGATCGTCTTGCCGGTGATGTTCGCGGGCAGTTCGGTTTTATTGATGACAGGGCGGTCAGCGACTGTGGTCAGGTCGTCACGGTAAAGGGTGATGTCCAGCGCGCCACGGGCAACTTCTACGCCGTCCATTTCCTTGATTTTGGCGGCGATCTTGTCGGCCAGCGGAACGCCTCGGCGATGAATGCCAACCAGCAAGACGCCGGAAAGGTCGGGGTTGTTTTCGACAATCTGCGAAGCCATTCGCGCCATGACGCGGTTCATATCTGCGGCAGTCATGACGACAGCTTTTTCGGTGAATTCCATTTTTGTACCTCGATGAGCTTGGTTGAGAGCGTTTGCGAGCAGGCGCGGAATATACCATCGCTCACAATTTTTTAGCCAGTTCCGCCTGGAACGCGCGGATGCGGCGGGCATTCGTGCCCATATCCCCTTTGCCAATGCGGGATTTCGACCGCACGTTGACGATGGTTTCCACGCCTTCACTGGTAACGGTGATGGTCACGTCGTCTTTGAACTTGAAGAGTCGCGTGGTGGCGATGGCTTCGATGACGCCTTGTTCGGGTTTGGTTTCGCGAACTTCCCAGCCTTGCGCGCTGGAAACTTCCAGCGCGGCGGCAAAGACTTTTTCGAGAGGCTGATTGAATCGTTGCGGTTGCAAGTCTGCGTATTGCGGAGTCTTGCCGGTTTGAACGTCGTTGATGCGCGGCCAGATCAGTCCCAGCATAAAGGGCGAACTGGCCAGCAAGATGATCCCGATTAAAATGAAGGGGAAGATTTTGTTCAGTTTCATAAGTTTTATTTTGTTCGGACGTGGATTGATTGAACGGCGGCCAATCTACACGAAGCCGCACGAAGCTGCCAAGTTGCGTCCAACTTTGCCGATCAAAATGCTTTTGTTAGACTGCGGGTCGGTCACAGAAATTCACTCACTCGGAGCTTCCCTTTGTCATCTTTCGGAAAAACCATTGACGCCGTTGTGACGGTTGAACGGAACCAGATTGTTCGCTCGGGTTCTTCGCGCAATTACGGTTATTTGCGGTTGCGGCTGGACGAACCGATTCCGGTTTTGCCGGGTCAGTTTGCGATGCTAAAAGCGCACGGAATTTACGAGCCTTTGTTGCGAAGGGCGATGGCTTTTTATCGCTGCGAATCTGCTGAAGATCGGCTGGACGTAGATTTTATTTATCAGGTTCTTGGACGTGGAACTCAGTCGTTGGCCAAGCTGGAGCCGGGCGACAAAGTGGATTTCCTTGGTTCGCTCGGCAACACTTATGACATCGGTTTTGCCGATGGTCGTGAAGCTTTACTTGTGGCCGGAGGCGTTGGTTCGCCCGCGTTGTTTATGCTGGCAGAGCGGTTGATGAAGCTGAAAATTCCGACTCGGTTTTTTATCGGCGGAGCCAGTCACGGCGACCTGTGCGGCCTGGACGATTTCACGGCTTTGTTGTCGAAAGAAAACATTGCCTGCGCGACGGTTGATGGCAGTTACGGCGAAAAAGGATTTGTCACGGCTCCGCTGGAAAGGCATTTGAAAGCTTTGATTGGCAAACCCCAAGCGGGTAAGCAGATGATTTATTCCTGCGGCCCTGACCCGATGCTGCACGCTGTGGCGAAACTGGCTGAGCAATTCGACGTGCCTGCTCAGCTTTCGCTCGAAGCTCCGATGGGTTGCGGCTTCGGAGTTTGCGTGGGTTGCGCTGTCGCCGTGAAGCACGATTGTTCAGAAGGCTTCATCTTCAAAAAAGTCTGCACCGACGGGCCTGTGTTTTGGAGCAGGGAACTGCATTGGTAATGTTCAAATTGCTTACTTGATCTGAATGGTGACGGTGTTTGCGGTTTTGCCTTCTACGGTCAGATTCACGTTCACTTCACCGCGACCGGCCAGCACACGCGGAATGCGTATGTTGCATTGATCCAGTCCCACAAATCCTTCAGCCGTCCCGGCAAACAACACATCCGAGGCTGTGCCTCCAATCGTTGCGTTGACTGCCGTCAAGCTGTTGCGGAATCGCCAGCCCGTGCCGTAAGCAATCAAAAAAACCTGTTCGGTCGGCGGGCCTAAATCAATTGGCACGGCGACATAACGGCTGGATGCCGTATCGAAGCGCGAAATCGGTTCGTAAACTAATTGGCCGTCCGCCTTGACTCGCAGTGCAACCGCCGAAGCCAGACCTTGTCCGTTGGCATTTGTTGTAAAGAAACCCGGGGCGACCGTGGCCACGTTCAGTGTGCCGATGGAAATTGTTCCGTCTCCGCTGACGACAGTGATGACTGCTGGACCAGGGTTGGTTCCGGTTGGAACCAGGTAGTTGATCTGAGTTGGAGCGACAAAAAACAGCGGCGCCAATCTTTCTGTTCCGACATTGTCGCGGATTCTGACCGTCGTGCCTCCCAGAGTGGTTGGTAGTGGAATCAGATTGGAAGAGCTAATTTGCGTCGCCAGTTTGTCTCCGAACGCCGCAATGATGGATTCCGGTGCCAGCTCTGCGCTGGCAAAACTGGCTGCTGAAACACTGACCACAGGTGGCGTGCCTGCTTTTCGTTTCAGCATTCGCACGCGATTGTTGATTGTGTCAGTGAAAATCAGGTCTCCGTTCGGCAAAGTGGTGATGCTGCAAGTAACCTGAATGTCATTAGTTGCCGTTCCTGGGTTCGGCAAGTTCAACCTGGCTTGAACTCCATCTTGGCCATCGCCGGAAAACCCTGGATTACCCGTTCCGGCAACGACGGAGGTTGTGCCAAGCGTGTTGTTTGGAGCTTCCAGATCAAGAATCTGATGGGATAGCGCGTTGGTGATAAAAATTTTTCCTGCGGCGTCAACCGTCAGATCGCGTGGACGGCGAATGTTGCGCGAGATGTCTGCAATGACTGAAAAGGTTGTCGCAGTCGGGGTGTCCTGGCGCAGGATTCGGCTGTTGCGCGTGTCGGCAATATGCAATCTGCCTGAGCTATCAAAAGCGATTCCGGTCGGGCCGAACAAGGTCTGCTGTGTGCCATCGCCGTAAACCGTGCTGACGATACCTGATTGCGCGTCAACTTTGCGGATGCGGTTGTTCCCCTGGTCGGCAATGATCAGATTTCCGTTTCGGTCAACGGCCATGTCGGTTGGGAAAAAAGCGACTCTGTTTGCAGGCAGGCCGTCTCCCAATGCTTGAGGATTGCTGGGCGGGCGCACTCCTGCAATGTCTTTAATCTGCCCTGGAGGAACCACGACTTTGGCGTCGCTGTTTGGAAAAAAGGTCACGTCGCTGTTTGAGGTGTTTAGAAAACGGATAATCCCACTACGACGGCCAGTGACGGAAGTCGGCGGAACTTTGATCAAAGCCCCGGCCTGCGAATCGGCGATGAACAATCCGTTTGGCGCCGCATACATCCCTTGCGGAGTTAAAAAAAGCGCTGTCGTAATGCGGTCGTCAATTTGGAAATCTCCGGCATCGCGATTGAGCGTGACAATCTGTTCGGGTTGAACAGTCATTGCGTGAGGCGTTGTGATAAACAACGTTATGGGCGCACTGGTGCGGTTGACGAATCTCAATCGGTTATTGCCGGTGTCGGCGATGAACAGATTGCCGAGCGAATCCGCGGCAACTCCGGTAGGAACAAACATATCGGCATAAGTCGCCAGCGAGCCGTCATAAGGTGCAGCCTGCCCGTTGCCGACAATCGTGTTGATGATGTTCTGTGGAATGGTGGTGCCAAGAATAGTTTGCGTGCCTCCGGACAGAGTCACGAAACGGACTCGTTTGTAACGAAAATCCGGAATGTAAAGTCCGCGGCCATCAACCGCTATGCCCAATGTGGTGTTGGCTGTGCTGTCAGGGATGTTCAGATTTGCCTGAGTGGCCAGCCCGCCGTCGCCGCAGGTCAGTGTGTTGTTGGGGTCGCACAATTGCATGTTCGGATTGCCAGCGACAATGGTTTTGACACCAGTCGGAGTGATGCGCGCAATCTGTTGAGCATTGCCTAGCGGGACGTAAACATCACCATTTGGCGCAGTTGTGATACCAGTCGGATATTCCAGCCCGCCCGCCAAAGTACTGATAACGCCGGTTGCGTTGACTTTGCGAATGCTGCCTTGAATTGTGCGTGCGTCTCCGCCGTCGGCAATCAGCAGATTGCTGTTATTGTCGAAAACCAGACCCGTTGGAGAAGTCAGTCGAGCCAGAGTCGCCTGCCCGCCGTCGCCGTTGCCATTTGTCGGATTGCCTCCGCCGGCAACAACTATCTGTCCACCGGAGCTATTAAGCTTCAAGACCAATCGTCCGGCAATGAAATGTATTTCGCGTGTTGTCGGGTGAATCGCCACAGCTCGAAAGATGGCTTGATCCGGTGCGGCAACCGTGCTGATCGTTCCGGGCACAATGGTTTTGCCCAAAACAGTCAGGTTTTGCGTGCCCACGTTGATGGCTCTAATTGCCGAAAAAGACGGTATGGTCATGTAAACGGCATCGCCTGATGGATCAACCGCCAGTCCTGTGACCTGCGCCAGATCACTGTCCAAAGGCGAAATGCCGTCGTTGCTCTGAATGCCGCCGCCTGCAATCAGGTTGATATGGCCAGGCTGGATGGTGACTCCCGCAAGAGTGATCGTCACAGACGAAGTGCTGACGAATCGCAGCAAACTGGTTCCGTCAACTTCGTCAACCACATAAAAACCTCGGCCACGCGGGTCCAGCACAACGGCGGTCGGCAATACCATTGGCGCTTGTTTGGCTGGAACGTCCGAACCAAAGCCTCCGCCAGCGACGGTCGAAATGATCGTATCGGTTGTCACTGGCGTCACCGGCGAAATCGCAGAAGCAGTGCGGCTTATCATCAGCCCGGTCGCGGCAAAAAGCGGCAGGGCGATGAATATCAAAAGACGAAGCCGGGAAGTCAAAATTAAGGATGAGGGGTTTTTCTGTCGCGTAACTTTCATCGTCTATTTCTCCTGCGGGAGTGGGGAAGCGAAGCGGATGTAACCACCGGCAACGCGATGAGGCATTGTTAAACCTGATGTCGGGGGTAAATTGGCGGTCGGGTTTGGTGATACAAATGACTGAGAAATGATCTGCTCAGTCAAGCAGGGCTTTGTCCAACAAGGCGCGCATTAGACCATCAAGCCGCGCGGCAAGTCAATAAAAAGTCCGGCTGACGCCTGGCGCTTAAGCCTGTCAGTCAGCGCCAGGCAGGCATTTAACTTAAAGCACGGCAGGCAACTAATTTTTGTTGCAAGCTCATCAGAGACGGCCTTAATATCCCCGCGGCTTGAAGCCGTTTGTCATATTTTCATTAGAAGTTTTCGCAAGCAAGTTCTCTCAGCAGTTTTCTTGAAGCCGACTCGTCAACGCCACCCCTGACCTGTGAAGCTTCAGCCAGGCAGCCCCGATCTTTCAAACAGCTCTGACCACTGTTATTCAACAGAAAGGATAGGTTATGAAATTCACTCGCTCATTCATTCTATGGACGTTCTGCTTATCGGCCATGCTTTTCGTTGTCGTTCCTGCCCAGGTAATGCAATGGAAGCCGGTAGACCCGGCTCATTTGGCGATGAAAGCGCCGGTTGTCGAAAAAGACGCTGACGCCGAAGCCCTGTTATGGGAAATTTATGTCAATGATTCTTCGGACACGACCACAGATTTCACACATTTTCTGCGAATCAAGGTTTTCACAGACCGTGGCAAGGAATCCCAAAGCAAGATAGATATTCCTTACTTCAACGGCGTTTCAATCACGGACATTGCCGGACGCACCATTAAACCGGACGGCACAATCGTCGAGCTTAAGAAGGACGCCGTCTTTGACCGGGAGATCATCAAGTTCGGCAGGTTCAAGCTGAAGGCAAAATCGTTTGCCCTGCCCGGCATCGAACCCGGTTCGATCATCGAATACCGTTGGCGCGAAGTACATAACGGCGGCGCCAATTACGTTAAGCTCGAATTCCAGCGAGAGATTCCTGTTCAACAAGTTCGCTATTACCTCAAACCGCATCCTTATGCGCTTTACCCGCTAAAGACGATTACCTTTCAATGCGCGCCACCGCCTTTCGTCAAAGACAAGACAGGTTTTTACTTTACCGAAATGACCAACATGCCTTCATTCCGTGAAGAGCCGCATATGCCGCCGGAGGATCAGGTCAAAAAATGGATGCTGGTTTATTACTCGCCGGACGTGAAAAAAGACCCGATGTCGTTTTGGAAAGACACCGGCAAGCAAATATACGAACTTCGCAAAGGCGACATGAAGGTCAACGACGACATTCGCAAAGCTTCTGCCGAAGCAATTGGCGATGCCACGACGCCGGAACAAAAACTGGAACGGCTGTTTAACTTTTGCCGCACAAAGATCAAAAACGTCAATGACGATGCTTCGGGGATGACGGCGCAACAGCTAGAAAAACTGAAAGACAATAAATCGCCAGCCGATACGCTTAAGCGAGGATATGGCTCCGGCACTGATATTGATTTCCTGTTTGCCGCCATGGCCACGGCTGCCGGATTTGAAGCCCGCTATGCCAAGACCGGCGACCGCAGTCGCAAATTCTTTGACCCGGGGTTTACGGACGATTACTTCATGCGCTCATACAACATAGCGGTAAAGGTCGGAGATCAGTGGCGCTTTTTCGATCCGGCCAGCACTTACGTTCCATTCGGAATGCTTCGTTGGCAAGAAGAAGGCATCAAGAGTTTGATTACCGATTCAAAAGACCCGGTCTTTGTCGAAACACCGGTTTCACCAGCCGAAAAATCCGTCAAGAAGCGCACGGCCAAAATGCGGCTGACTGAAGACGGCACGCTGGAAGGTGATGTGCGTATCGAATACACGGGACATTTCGCCGTCGAGATGAAAGAAGACAACGATCAGGATTCCGTTGAACAGCGCGAAAAGAAGCTGCGCGAATCGGTCAAAAACCGTCTGGGCACCGCCGAATTCGATGACATCAAGATCGAAAGCGCCACCGATCCGCTCAAGCCATTTGTCTACTCCTACAAAGTGCGCATACCGGGTTACGCCGAACGGACAGGAAAGCGACTTTTCGTGCAACCTGCCTTTTTTCAAAAAGGACTGGCCGCCATGTTCCCGACCAGTGCGCGAGAAACGGACATCTATTTCCATTTTCCCTGGGTTGAGCAGGATGACGTGTCAATTGACCTGCCGCCGGGGTATTTGCCTGAAAACGCCGACCAACCCAGTTCGGTAACTTTTGGTGATGCCGGTACTTACCAGGTCAGCCTGGACCTCACCAAAGACACAAAAACGCTGACATACAAACGTAATTTCCGTTTTGTTGTGCTTATGATTCCGAAGGGAGCTTACTCAAACTTGAAAGCTATCTTTGGCGCCATCCACGAATCGGACAATCACACGATTACGCTCAAACAAGGCGCGGCTGCGGTCAAACAGTAGAGCATGTAGTCCCGCCTTCAGGCGGAACGGGGGCGTTTCACTTTTCAGAAGGAAACCTCACTGAAGGCGGGGCTACGAACTTTAGGAGGAAACATGACGAAAAGACTGATTGCCAGTTTAGGTGTGCTGTTGTTGATGAGCGTCGCCGTTTTTGCTGACGAGCCGCCCGCCTGGTTAAAGCAGGCGGCTTCGTCCAGCTTGCCGACTTACAGCAAGGAAGTTCACGCCGTTGTGCTGCACGACGAATCGAATAAGAAAGTCGAAGAAGACGGCAGAATAACCACCACCAGTTTGTGGGCGGTAAAAATTCTTTCGCGCGAAGGTCGTGGTATGGCCAGCGCCAGCGAGAGTTACAACACAGGTTCCGGCAAGATCAAGGAAATGCGTGCCTGGCTGATTCGACCAACAGGCGAAGTCAAAAGCTACGGCAAGAAAGAAGCCGTTGATATGGCGTTGGCCGACAACGACGTTTACAACGACGCCCGACTGAAAACCATTTCCGCATCAGGCGAAGCCGATACCGGATGCGTTTTCGGTTACGAAATTGTGACCGAAGAACGTGAAGTTTTTTCGCAATTCGTCTGGTACTTTCAGGCGCTCAACCCAGTTCTGTTGTCCAGGGTGATTGTGGTTTTGCCTCAAGGCTGGCGCGCCGAAACCATTACATTCAACAACGACAAGATCGAACCGGCGGTCAACGGCAACAGCTATACCTGGGAGCTTCGCAACCTGCCTCCGATCGAAGTTGAACCGGCCAGCCCCAGAATTTCCAAACTCGTAAAAAATATCGCCGTCAACATATTCGCTCCGCCTGGAAAGGCAACCATGCTTCGCAGCTACTCCAGTTGGAAAGATGTTTCGCGTTACACCAGCGAATTGAGCGATCCCCAAGCCTCGTTTAACGAACCGATGGCCGCCAAAGCCCGCGAGTTGACGGCTAACGCTAAAACCGAATTTGAACGCATTCAAGCCGTTGGCCGTTACACCCAGAACGTCAATTACATCTCGATTCAGATTGATCTGGGCAAAGGCGGAGGTTATCGCCCGCATTCGGCGGCTGACGTTTTTGCCAAGAATTACGGTGATTGCAAAGACAAGGCGAACCTGATGCGTGCAATGCTGAAATCGCTGGGCATCGAATCTTATCCGGTGATTATTTACTCCGGCGACCCGAATCGGGTTCAGCCGGAATGGCCTTCGCCTCAGCAATTCAACCATTGCATCATCGCCGTCAAAGTCGGCGACACGACCGATGTCGCGACGGTCATCAAACATCCGCAACTTGGCCGGTTGATGATTTTCGACCCAACCGACGACGATACTCCGGTCGGCGATTTGCCAGATCACGAACAGGGCAGCTATGCCTTGATCGCAGCCGGTGAAGCTGGCGATTTGGTCAAAATGCCTTCGACTCCGCCCGAAGCCAATCGTATGGAGCGAACCATTGAAGCTGTGCTGGGCGTGGATGGGGCGCTGAGTGCAAAGGTGCAAGAACGTTCGTTTGGTCAGGAGGCCGTGGACGAACGACGTTTGTTCAAACGTGTAGCCCGTCCGCAATACAACACCATGGTTGAGCGGTGGATCACCACAACCGTGCCGGGAGCCGCAGTCTCGAAAATTGAACCGACGGACGGTTCACAGAACGGGCAGTTCGCTCTGGATGTCGAGTTCGCTTCGCCCAGTTACGCAAAATCTATGCGCGGCAATTTGCTGATGTTCAAACCCGCGATAGTTTCTCGCCGCTCGTCTGTCTTTTTGACGGAGGCAAAACGCACGCATCCGGTCGTGCTCAATGCCGAAGCTTACAACGAAACCGTCAAGATCAAACTGCCAGCCAACTTCGTGGTGGACGAAATTCCTGAAGGCGCGGAAATCAATCAGCCGTTCGGCAGTTACGCCGTAACTTATGAAATCAAAGACGGTTATTTGATCTACAAACGCTCGCTGATGCTGAAATCGGCGACGATTCCTGTTGAACAGTATTCCGCAGTTCGCAACTTCTTCGGACGCATCATCGGGTCTGAGCAGGCTCCGGTGGTACTGGCCAGAAAGTAGATAGAAGGACGAGGGGATGGAGGGACTGAGAATCTCAATCCCTCTTTCCGTTCATCAATCCACTTTTCTCGCAGACAACGTATCATCAGCCGAAATCAATTCCATTCAATCAGGAGACAAATAATGAGCTTTCGGCAAACTTCTGTGCGGTCAACTTCGCGTAAACCCAAACGGCTGCGATGGATATTTCTGGCAATTTTGATTGTCGGTCTTGGCTGGCTCGGCTTTGATTTTTACGGCCCGCGAAAACACAGCTTGCGCGATTTCGATCCCAACGAAGTCGCCCGGCTGGAAACGGATATGTGGCGTTCGTATTACGCCAAACAGCGGCTGAAGCTGTTCAACCAACTGGCTGAGCTGATGCGGTCGCAATACGGAATGCCTTTTGCCACGTCGAATACCGTCGCTTACCAAGCCGCTCAAGCCGCCTTTGTCTTCAAGGAAGGGAAGAAGCGCGAAGATTACGAAAAGGCTTTGCCCAATCTGGTCAAGTTTTATCAGGCGATTTACGACGGAGCGGATGTGGATTTCGATGTTCAGAAAGCCGCCAAGTTGGAATTGGAATGGTGGATTATTCATCGCCAACGTGACAAGTTTAAGCCCGGAGACCTGGATCGCGCTTTGGCTGAGCTGCCGGCAGAAATTTACCGAGTGCCGGTTGAACGGTTGATGGAACACGCCCGGCTTCGTCAGGAAGCGATGACCATCCGCGACAAACGCGCCGAAGACGGCGGCGTCACCGAAGCCGATTGGAAGAGGATCCATGAGCTACTACAAGCCTCATGGAAATCGTTATTTGACGCAGTCAAGGTGCCCTGATTTTTGGGCTTCCTGATTATTTCGCCAGCCATCCGCCATCCGGCGCAATCGCCTGACCTGTGATATAGCTGGCTTCGTCCGAACACAGCCATAAAACTACGCGGGCGATTTCGATTGAATCGGCTACGCGCTGCATTGGCACGATTTCAGAAATGAACTTGCCCAGATCGGGATAAGCATCAAGCGCCGTGTCCACAATCTCCGAATGAGTCCAGCCCGGACAAACCGCGTTGATTCGAATTCCTTTGGTCGCGTATTCGTGAGCGGCGGTTTTGGTCAGAGCAACTATGCCATGTTTGCTGACCGCATAAGGCACATGACCGACAGTGCTCGACCTCAAACCATACACCGAAGAGTTATTGACGATTGTGCCGCCGCCGGTTTTTAGCATCTCGGCGATTTCGTATTTCATGCACAGGAACGTGCCCTTCAGGTTCACGTCCATCACCGTGTCCCAGTTTTCTTCGGTGTGGTCGGCGGTCGGAGTAAACACGTCCCCGGCGATTCCGGCGTTGTTGAAAGCGCAATCCAGCCGTCCGTAAATTTCCACTGTTCGTTCGATCAGATTTCGAACCGAATCTTGTCGGGCGACATCGGTTTGAATGAACGTTGCTTCGCCGCCTTCGTCTTCGATTTGCTTGACGACCTGTTCGCTTTCCTCAACGCGGCGAGCGGCGATGACGATTTTGGCTCCGGCTTTGGCAAATTCGATGGCTGTGACTTTGCCGATCCCGGAACTCGCTCCGGTAACGATCACAACTTTGTCTTCAAACCTTTTTTTCATTAAAACACCTGTTCGCAATGTCGGCTAAATTTTTACTTCGCTGATTTGAAGCGTAGGTTGAATTTCGGTGTAGTTGGGAATGTCTCCCATAATTTCTGCGGAGTGTGGGGCAAAAGCCTGTTGAAAGGCTTCAACTGAATCGAAGTACATGTGGCCCATTGCGATGAACGTCGCGGGTGAATCGGGCGCGCCGCCGCCTAGTCCTGATTCGACGGCAATCTGTTTGCACGCCGCCCCCAGTTTTTCCTGAACCAGGGGAATGTGCTTGTTGCAGTAATAATCCAGGTCAAATTTCTTCCCCGCTTCATTTGGATAAAACACGCTGACTTTTATCATTCGTTGTCTCCTGGGTTGTTGGTAATGTGGAATGGCTCAGACTGCATTTTCGCCGAATTCGCCGGTGCGAATGCGGACGGCTTCTTCGACATTGAAGACAAAAATTTTGCCGTCACCGAATTTGCCGGTTCGCGCAGCATTGCAGATGGAGTCAATGGCCTGGTCTGTAGTTTCGTCGTCAACCACGACTTCGATTTTGACCTTGGGGATGAATTCAATTTTGTATTCGCTGCCCCGATAAACTTCGGTGTGGCCTTTTTGGCGACCGAAACCTCTCACTTCGCTGATGGTCATTCCCTGAACGCCCAGCGCCTGTAAAGCGTCCTTGACGGCTTCCAACAGATGCGGACGGATAATAGCTTCTATTTTTTTCATTGGTTTACTCCTTGCTCGCTAGGATTTAGTAGAGAGGGCGGCCTTGCCAGCCGCAGCAAATTTGCCTTTCTTACTGCCATTTCAGTTGTGCTGCTTTAAGTGGAAATTGCATTCGATGAGGCGTGCCGAGTCTCTCACAGCATTCCGAATATCGGCAAGAGTCTGCTCAAAAATTGACCCGCGCCGAAGCCTAAAATATGATGCCAACGCTTTCAGAGATAGAAGCCATCCGAATAGTTCAAGATCAAAACACGGAGAACCGCTATGTGGTTAAAGCTTTTTGCTACAGGAGTAGTGCTGTTTTCGCTGGCGCTGGCGTCGGAGGTCGCTCCGCTTGGAACTTACACTGCACGCGAACGCAGCCATTGGGCTTTCGTTAAACGTACGGCGCCGGCGGTTCCGTCGTTTTCGTCGGCTGTTGACACGGCATGGGCAAAAACTCCGATTGACGCCTTCATCCTGGAGCGATTGCAGAAAGAAGGCTTGAAGCCTTCGCTACCGGCTGACCGCGCGACGCTGATCCGTCGCGCTTACTTCGATGTGATTGGACTGCCACCTTCGCCGCGCGAAATCGCCGAATTCGTCGCCGACAAATCTCCTGACGCCTGGTCGAAACTCGTCGAACGATTACTCGCCAGTCCGCAATACGGCGAACGCTGGGGGCAGCATTGGCTGGACGTGGTTCGCTTTGCTGAAACCGACGGCTTTGAATACGACACGCATCGCAACGGAGCCTGGCGTTATCGTGATTACGTCATCAGCTCTTTCAACAGCGACAAACCTTACGACCGTTTTTTGACCGAACAACTGGCCGGTGACGAAATCGCTCCGAACGACGACGAAGCTCTGGTCGCAGCAGGTTTCAACCGGCTCGGTCCGCTTCGCAAAAACGCAGGCAATCAGGAAGTCGCCAGCAGTCGCAACGAAGTGTTGACCGAAATGACCAACGTCGTCGGCTCGGCGATGCTGGGTGTCACGCTTGGCTGCGCGCGTTGCCACAATCACAAATTCGATCCGTTGCGACAAAGCGATTATTACCGCGTCCAGGCTTACTTCGCCGGAGTTTACGACCGCGATGTGGTCAAGGCTTCCGCCGAAGAACAGGCCGCTCGCAAAGCCAAAGCCGAACCCATCGAAAAAGAAATCGCCAAGCTAACCGGCGCGCTGAATAAGCTGAAAGCCCAAAATGATCTCAGCACCGCCGACGAGCAGGAAGCCATCAAGAAAAAGCTGGATGAGTTGCAGGATCAAATGCCTGCGCCATTGCCCGCGCTGCACAGCGTCGTCAATCAGCCGGAAAAACGTTCGCCGATTCATTTGCTGACGCGCGGCGAATACACGGCCAAAGGCGACCGCGTAGGCATGCGACCGCTCGGCGTGTTGTTGCCAGAAGGCGCGCCGGAGCTTCCTGAAACGACGGAAAAGCCGCGCGCCGAATTGGCGAAATGGATTGTTGCTCCTGAAAATCCGCTGACCGCTCGCGTCATGGTCAACCGCATCTGGCAATATCATTTCGGACGCGGCATCGTGGCCACGGCTAATGATTTTGGCCGAATGGGAGCGCGCCCGTCGCACCCCGAATTGCTGGATTATTTGGCGAACCAATTTGTTTCCTGCGGATTCAGCGTCAAACAGGTTCACCGTTTGATCCTGAACAGCAACACCTATCAGCAATCTTCTCAGTCGCCGACCGACCCAGAGCTGCGAGCTTTGGCGACAAAGAAAGACCCTGAAAACAAATGGCTCTGGCGATTCACTCGACGGCGTTTAGAAGCCGAACAACTCCGCGATGCGATGCTGGCGGTTTCGGGAAAGCTGAATCCCAAACAAGGCGGGCAGAGCGTCATGATTCCGATTGATCCGGGACTCATTCATCTGCTTTACAAACCTTCGCAATGGTCGCCCGCCAAAGACCCAGCCGAATACAATCGCCGCACTATCTATCTGATTGCCAAACGAAATTTGCGGCTGCCGTTTATGGAAGTCTTCGACGCGCCCGACGCATTGGTAAGCTGCGCGCGCCGCGAATCCAGCACGCACGCTCCGCAGGCGCTGGAACTGATGAACGGAGATTTTGCCAACCAGCAAGCCGAAGCTCTGGCCAAACGGTTGGAAACTGAAGCCGGGCCGAACCTGCGAAAACAAATTGATCTGGGTTACAGGCTGACCACAGGACGCGCAGCCAAACCGGCGGAAATTCAAACGGCGCTGGCTTTTTTGAAGACTCAACCGAAGCGCGAATTCGCGCTGGCGCTGCTGAATTTGAACTCGTTTCTTTATGTGAACTAGGCCAATTGCCGCTGCACAATGTTCACAGTATTCTGCGGATGACGGGCTGTTCCGTCGCTTTTCCATGAGGTAAGAATATGAGCGCAACTATTACTATTCCCGCTGACCTTGAGCAGCGAATCGCAGGATTTGCTGCCACTCAGGGCAAAAATATTCAACAGGTCGCTATTGAAGCATTGGCAATGATCTTTGAACCTGCTCCGGCTGATGAACTTGAGGACACCCGAACACTGCGAGCGTTAAACAGAGCCAGAAGAGGCGAGGGACGACCAGCCAAAGAAGTGCTGGAGGAGATCAGGTTAATGCTTGGCATTCCGATAGACGCAAAAGGACCTGCACAATGAGCTTCAACGTTATTGTCGAACAGGAAGCCGAAGAAGATTTGAAAGCGATTGCACAATGGATTGCTCAGTACTCGCCAGACAAAGCCGCTCTTTGGTACTTCGATGCAACAGAAGCAATTGAAAGCCTGGAAAACTTTCCTGCTCGTTGTCCGTTTGCGCCTGAAAGCAAAAGGTTCGACGCTGAGATTCGGCACCTGATTTTCGACAAGCATCGGATTCTTTTCATCATTGATGATGAAACTGTTTATGTGCTTCGCGTCAGACATCAAGCACGGGACGTGTTAAGCCCGGATGATGAGTGAGTGTAATTACATTTTTTGCTACCAAACACGCAACACGTGACGCATTTCGTTTTTAGGGGAAATCAAGATGACTGAACACTTTCGCATTACGCGCAACCGCCGCGAATTCTTGCGCGATGCCTGCGGAGGTTTTGGCGGACTCGCTTTTGGCGCAATGTTGGCGGCGGAACAAGCGCGCGCTCAAAGCGCCAATCCGCTGGCGCCCAAACGTCCGCACATCCCCGCCAAAGCCAAATCCGTCATCTTTCTTTTCCTCAGTGGCGGGCCAAGCCACATGGAAACTTTCGATCCAAAACCGCTGCTAAATAAGCTGCACGGGCAGAAACGTCCGGCGAGTTTTGGCGAAGCGAAATATCAATTCGTTTCGCCTGACGCCAGATTGCTGGGGACGAAGCGCAGCTTCAAACGCCACGGCAAAAGCGGCATCGAAGTCTCTGATCTGTTTCCGCATTTGGCCGAGCGCGTTGACGATATGGCTGTGATTCGTTCGTGCCACGGCGACATGGTGGTTCACTCCGCAGCTCAGTATCAGCTTTTCACCGGTCGGGTGATTCCGGGTTTTCCCAGCATGGGTTCGTGGGTGATTTACGGTTTGGGTTCCGAATCGGAATCACTGCCGGCTTATGTCGTGCTTCCCGATCCCAACGGCGCGCAGGAAGCTGGAATGCCTATGTATGCCAACGGATTCTGCCCGGGGTGTACCCGC
>JAGNMH010000567.1 GCA_017991275.1 Acidobacteriota bacterium | reverse complement strand
CAATCAACCGATGCCAACGAACAGGTTCGTGAACTCAGCCGAACGTTTGCCGAACTGCTCAACGATCAAAGCCGCGCTGAGGAACTCGGCGCGAATGCTCGCCAGGCCATTGAAGATAATCGCGGAGCGACAGCGCGAACAGTTGATGCGATTGCTGAGTTGCTGAAAAACTGAAGACAGAAATTAACCATTCGCCATTCGCCATTACCCATTAATCAAGCGGGTAGAAAGGTCTTTACCCTGTCGGCTAATGTGTAATGGACAATGGTTAATGTTTGGAAAGATCGTCCGTATCCAGCCAGATTGTCACCGGCCCGGAGTTGTGAATTTCGACCAGCATGTCGGCTTGAAAGACGCCGGTTTCGACTTTGAATCCCATTGATCGCAATCGTTCGACGAACTTTTCGTAAAGCGGCACAGCCAATTCCGGGCGAGCAGCGTCGGTGAAACTCGGTCGGCGACCTTTGCGACAATCGGCGAACAGTGTGAATTGAGAAACCACCAGCATTTCTGCTTTCACATCCAGCGCGGACAAATTGAACTTGCCTTCGACGTCGGCAAAAACTCTGAGGTTGGCAATCTTGTTTGCCAACAAATCAACTTCGGCTTCTGAGTCATTGGCTCCAACGCCTAAAAGCACGACAAAGCCGTTGCCGATCTCACCGACGATGTTGCCTTCGATTGTGACTTTGCCTGAAGTCACTCTTTGCAAAATGGCTCGCATCACTTCACCCCTACGATTCCCAACGCAACCAGCAACACCCATTGCGGGCCAAGATGGCTGTTTGTCGTGTCGAAGTATTCATCCAGCGAATGCGCGCCTTTGCCGCTGCCTCCGCCATCAATGGTGATGGCCGGGATTTTCAAGCTGATCGGGATGTTGGAATCGGTGCTGCCTGAATGCAGTCCGGGTTTGAAGCCCAGCGAGGCTCCGGCGGCCAGTGCGGTTTTGACGATTGGCGAATCCGGCGGTTGAAGTCCAGCCGGTCGCTGGCTGACGATTTTCAGTTCAACGGTGATCGGTGTTTTGTTTGGACGTGCCTGGTTTTCTTCGTCAATTGAGGCCTGGACTGTTTGTTTGAACTTGGCTTCCAGCTTGTCCAGTTCCGCCGCGCTTTCAGACCGCATATCCACTTCCATCCAAGCAGTGTGAGCAATGGAATTGACCGAAGTGCCGCCTTCGATTTTGCCAACGTTGAAAGTGGTTTTGGGTTGTTTGGGGACTTCAAAGCGGGAGATTTTTTCGATGGCTCTGCCCATAGCGTGAATTGGCGAAGGCAAGCCGAATGCGCCGTAACTGTGTCCGCCGGGGCCGCGAAAAGTGGCGCGGTAACGAACTACGCCGACCGCCGTGTTCGTGATGTCCAAGCCTACGCCGTCAACCGAGATGAAATGTGTTGCGCGGCCTTTCAGTTCTTCGCTGAACAAATGACGAACTCCGCGCAAATCGCCCAAGCCTTCTTCGCCTACGTTGGCGACAAAGATGATCGTGCCGTCGGTTTCGATTTTCGCTTCGTTCAGCGCGCGGGCGACGGCCAGAATTACGGCCAGGCCTCGGCAATCGTCGCCAATGCCTGGAGCTTTCAGAATCAAGCCTTCACGCTTCACTCTCACATCAGTGCCTTCGGGGAAAACCGTGTCCAGGTGAGCGGCCAAAACCAAAACCGGCCCTGAGCCTTTTCCCGGACGTTCGCCGAGCACGTTGCCGATTTTGTCCACGCGAACGTCTTTCAAACCGAGTTCGGTGAAACGTTGTTTGAACCATTCGCCACGCTTGGCTTCCTGAAAAGTCGGCGCAGGAATTTCGCAAGCTTTGATTTGTTCGTTGATGGTTTGCGGCTCGGTGACTTTCAGATGTTCCAGGGCTTGTTTGATCTTCGGCAAATCGGCAAGCTTCTGATCTTGAGCGGCGGCAAATGTTGAAAAGCAGGCGAGCGTAAATGCGATGCTCAGTGAACGAAAGAACGATTTCATTGTTGGTTTCCTTTTCTCTTCCACGAAGACACACGAAGGAAGCACAAAGGAAGAAGAAATAGACAGGATTTACAAGATTGATCAGGATTGGCGTTAACTCGATTCAATCCGCTCGACCCAATTCTTCATCCTGTTGAATCCTGTGAATCCTGTCTAAAGATTCCTCTTCTCTTCGTGTCTTCTTCGTGTGTCTTCGTGGGAGACCTGTTCTAACTGTAACGCCGCCGAGCTTTGCTGGCGGCTTTTTGAGAAACGTGCAGCTTGATGCCTTGCCGTTCGGCGAACTGCTGGAACAGCGCGTAAAAAGCTTCGCGGTCGCGCGTGGAAATGACTGCCGCAGCGTCGGCGGTTTCGATGGCGTAAGGGTAGCCATTGCCGACGACGACTTCGGCGCGAATTATGTCCAGCACTTCGTCCAGCAAACCTTGCCTGTGAATCCACATCGGAATTTCCAATCGCGCGGGCGGAGCTTGCGAAGAGGTTTTCAGGTAAACAAAACCGATGGATTGTTGCTGGCCTTCAAATTCTTCCAGCACGCTGATCTGTTTTTGGTCGGCGCTGCCGCGTTTGCAAACGAACAGCGGAGTCCGCGCTCCCCATTCCAGCAGATGATTGACCAGTTCGGCGTCGTGCAACTGTCTGGCTTCGGGCAAGCCGAAACTCTGGCTGAGCATTTTTGTCAGATCGCGCGCGTCGCTGGAATCCACGTAACCGATCAGCGGAATGCCTGTCGCTTCGGAACATTGCAACAGATTCAGCATTGCCGTGACGTGCCGCTGGCGCATATTTCCCTGCAACCGGTCGGCGAAGGAAATGACCAGTGAACTGTCGAAAAGAGCCACAGGCATGGCTGCTGGCAGGGGCGAATCGGGGCGACGCTCAGCCGCCAGCTTTTCCATTCGTTCGCAGAGCTTGCCGGTTTCCATCTCGAAACGGCGAGCGTTGATTTTCTGTTCGGTGCGTTCGCCATTGCTGTCGGCTTTCAAATCTTCCGGCGTCAGAATTTCCATCTCAATGTCTTTAACGAAACTGCCTGCTGGCGCGTGATGGTTTTCAAACCAGGCGACCTGGACGGCGGCAACTGGAATGTTGAAACCCGAATGCGGAGGAATCTGACTGCCGTCAACCGCCAGCGTTGTGTGATTCAGCAAGGCGTTATAAGCCCAGGCGCGCGATTCGGCGTGGTTGTTCCAGCAATGAGGGAAGTCCATGTGAAGGTTTGGCGCGGCGTCGAATTCCTGGGTCGGCAGGGCGCCGGGCGTTTCCTTGCCTTCAAGCAGGGCTTCGAGTTCGGCGCGCGACATTGCCGCAAGCCGGTCGAGCGCGTCGCGGAAGATTTTTGATTCGTCCTGCAACTCGCCTTCAAATTGGCGGAATTGTTTCTGCTTGCCTTCAAGCTCAGCCAGAATTTTGTCTCGTAAAATCATAAGGTTTGTTAAGCGTCGCCGGAGTTTCGCAAAGTCGGTTCGCGCCGTCAAAGAAGATTTCCGGGCTTGCCGCAGGCTTTGACCAGCGTGATTGGAAACGGTTTCGGCGATTGACAGCCTTTGGCCCTATGCGTACTTTGACGCGTACTTTGTCGAACTCCGCCCTGTGGAGCATTTTTCATGAAGAGGATTCATTTATGCTAGACCTGCATTTTGTACGTGAGAATTTCGATCAGGTGCGCGAACGCTTGGGCGCACGCAACTTTGATCCGGCGCTGCTGGAAGATTTTCAGAAGCTGGACGCCGAACGCCGCGGGTTGATCCGCGAGCGTGACGAACTCAACGCCGCCAGCAATCGCATCAGCAAAGAAGTCGGTGCGTTGATGCGCGAAGGCAAAAAGGAAGAAGCCGAATCAAAGAAGGCCGAATCGCGAAGTCTGGGCGACAAGATCAAATCCGCCGAAGCTCGCGTCGAAGAATTGGAAAACGAATTCCGCAACATTCTGACTCGCGTGCCAAACCTGGCTCACGAATCGGTTCCGGTCGGCAAAGACGAATCGGCCAATGCCGAAGTTCGCCGCTGGGGGACTCCGCGCGATTTCGCCGCCGAAGGCTTCGCGCCGAAAGACCACGTAGACATCGGAACTTCGCTGGGAATTCTGGACACCGAACGCGCGACCAAAGTCACCGGCGCTCGCTTTTCGGTTTTGAGCGGCGCAGGCGCCAAACTCGAACGCGCACTGATCTCTTTCATGCTAGACCTGCACACGACCGAACACGGTTACCGCGAAATGCTGCCGCCGTTTATGGTCAATACGGATTCGCTTTTCGGCACGGGCCAGTTGCCGAAGTTCGAACATGATTTGTTCAAAGTCAGATTCGAGCGCGATTATTATTTGGTTCCGACCGCCGAAGTCCCGCTGACCAATTTGCACCGCGACGAAATTCTGGAAGAAAAAGATTTGACGATCAGTTACACGGCTTACACGCCTTGTTTTCGCTCTGAAGCCGGAAGTTAC
>JAGNMH010000031.1 GCA_017991275.1 Acidobacteriota bacterium | reverse complement strand
ACCTGATGTCGAGCCAGTTCTTGTGAGCTGCTCACGCTAACTGCGGAGGTGAGTTAAAGCCTGAACCCTGAAAGGCGTCAGGAGATGATGCCGCTACGCAGAGCTTTGCTGACCGCTTCATTTTTGGAGTGAAGGTGCAGTTTGTCGTAAACGCTGCGAACGTAGTTTCGCACTGTGTTGACGCTGTTGTTCAATTGCCCGGCGGCGCCCTGGTAACTGTGACCGTCAGAAAGCAGTTGCAGAAGTTTAACTTCCTGCGGCGTCAATCGCTCCTCGATCTTTTCTGGCTGGCGAGTGTTCTGAAACAGCGTTACGACTTTGCGGGCAATCTCAGGTGACATTGGCGCGCCACCATCGTGAGCATCGCGTATGGCTTCCAGCAATTTTGCCGGCGGAGTCCTTTTCAGCAAGTAACCACAAGCTCCGTTGCAGATAGATTCAAAGATTTTGTCCTGCTCGGCATAAACCGTCAGCATCAAAACCTGCATCGTCGGAAATTTTTCGCGGAATAGTTTGACACCATCCGAACCCAGCATTCCCGGCAGGTGAATATCCAGCAACAAAATATCCGGGATTGAATCGCTGCCAGTCTCTGCCCCAATACCGCGCAATGCCTCTTCTACAGAATCGTAGCTGACAGGACAGTTGTAGCCGGGCGTTGCGCTAATCAACAGCCCCAACCCTTCGCGCAAAGAGCGGTCATCTTCGACAATGGCGACGTGAATAGTTTTGTTGTTGGGTTCCATATTTGATCTGTAATTGTGAGTACTCCGGTAGCCAGCCCGGAAGAAGCGCTGAAACCTTGTCGGAAAAGCTGCTTCTGACGCGCGTTCTACGGATATGACATAAAAGCGAATACGGCGGGGATGCTAACCCAGTTCAAAAGATTTGGGCAGAGCACAAATATGCGCTTTTGACCTCAGGCACGAAAAAGACATTCCTCAGCTCAATCAGATTCACAATTTTTCCGACTTTAATCCAGACATCACCAAAGCATCACCAAAACCTCATGAGCGAAAACAGCCATCTGCATAAAATCCGTTTCGTTGACGGACGAAGCGAATTTGCTCAACGCAGGAAAGGTAATTACTGACAACTGAAAGATTAATTGAATGGTTTGAATTTTCGCACTTCGGAAAGCGCTCCGCGCGCGCACCGGAGCGGCGGGAACTGACGAGCGACAGGTGGCGGATGTTTGAAGCCGGTTGAATTCTGAGGCGAGAACTCAACCGTTTTTTTTATCCGCTTCCTTGCGCTCTCAGTCGAAGTAAATTTTACGGTAGAAAACAACAGTCAGAGAGTTCGCAGGGGGTTATCGTCCGTGTCAATTGGAGGGAGTTCAAAGCTAGAAGGTTAATTTTGTCAGGCAGCGGCTGAAAGCAGGAGAAGGGGTAAAAAATGATGTCAATATCAACAATAACCATGCCGTGCATAGCTCTGACGCCGATGGGAAATCTGCGACCGGATTCGCGCAAACCTGCGGACCGGCAGCAGGCAAAATCTCTGTGGATGAATTCGCTGGAATTGCTGGAAAGCGCTGATGGCGTTGACCTGACCAGATTGGCGCATTTTTTGAATCAACTGGAAGCCGTTTGTGAAGAACAATGGGATTTTGCCAAAACTTCCAAAGCTGACAGACTTTTTCAACGACTGACCAGATTGGCCGAACGGACGGGCCTGGATCCAGAAATGGAGAGCATGCGCCCGGTGGTTTTGCGGCGGCTAGGCAGTTTGTATCAGGCTCAGGGGCGGCACCAGGAAGCGGAAAACTTGCTGCGGCGCGCACTCAATTCGGCGCAGGCGATCTTCGGAAAGCAGAGTGAAGAGACGGCTGAAGTCCAACATCATTTGGCCACGCTATATCAGGAACGCGGGCAATTTGGCGCCGCCGCAAATTATTACTGGCGCGCTTTGAGCAATTACCAGCGATTACCCTCGACTGAAAGCGTTAAATCCGCCGGTATTTATCACGATCTGAGCGGTATGGAACGCAGGCGAGGCAACACAGCGGAAGCCGAACAATTGGCCAGCCATTCACTGGAAATTCGCATGCGTGTTCAGGGGATGACCAATCCGGCTGTTGCCACAGAAATGATCTGGCTGGCCGACCTGATGATCGAGCGCAAGAAATTCGACGAGGCCGAGCGGTTTTATCGTGGCGCAATCGGAATTATCGAATCGGCATACGACGCCGAACATTACGAAATCGCAACCACATTGGCCAAACTGGCCGCGCTTTGCACAATTCAGGATAGAGCCGCTGAGGCCGAACGATGTTTGTTGCGGGCAGTGGCAATCAAAGAAAGACTTTTCGGCATTGAAAATCTGGAAGTCGCCCAGCTTCGCAATGAACTGGCAGAGCTTTATGAATTGCAGTCACGCCACGAAGAAGCCGCACAGCTTATGTGCAAAGCGCAAACTATTTTTAACAAGGCCACAGGAGCTTTGAAGCCGGTGTAGCCGAGACAGAAATATCAACCAAGCTCTGGATGAATTGGACGATTGCCCAGGGTAAGGTAAAGTGTCAGCCAAATTTTGGACTCAACCGTTCTTTCAACCTTTATTTCATTTGATAGCCAAATGACACGATCCGGCCAACCTCGTTTGACCTGCGTGATTTCAAGTTTGGAATGCGTTGCAGGAAGTTGATCTCTTCCAGGCGATGATTGCTGTTGAAATGTCGTGAGCGACTCGACAGTAATCATTTGCGCGGCGCATCCAACGAGCGGCTGGCGGCAATCTAATTCCGACCCCCGTGACAGCAGTAGCATCCTTTGGCAACCCCACGCTGCTGTTGCAATGGAAAGAATTGAAAATGCCGCCAGCCTCACAACCTGCTGGCAAATCCGTTAAGCCCACCTTAAATCCGAGCTTAGAGCATGTTTGGAAATTCATTTTTCCACTAGCCCCGCCGTTCACGGCTGGGAAAAGAGGAATCCAAGAGGTGTTAGCCCGGTTTACCGGGCTTGTTGATGGCTTCAGCCACGAAATCACCTGGCTGAAGCCGTCAGAAAAGGACGGTAAACCGCCCTATTCTGATCTGGATCATTTGCGTTCCCAGCCGTAAACGGCTGGGCTACGCAAAAAGAATCAATTTCCAAACATGCTCTTAAACTTCTCATCATAACCAACGACTTCTTTCCTCAATTGAGTTGAAGTCAGAAAACCGGTTTTGGTCACGCGTTGCTCATTGAGCAAATCTTGCGCGTAAGGCGTGACTCGGCCAAAATGCACCTTGCGTTACTTCCGCTAAACCAATCTCTAAAAGGACAAAGCACAAACAGGCTGCAAAGCCTTCGCCTGGAATTTTTATGTCATTCGATCCAAAACACCAAAGTCACATCATCACCAACGGACGCGATCGCGCTCCGGCTCGTTCAATGCTCAAAGCCATTGGCTTCAACGATGAAGACCTGGCCAAACCGATCATAGGCGTCGCTCACATGTGGATTGAGACGATGCCTTGCAACTTCAACCACCGCGACCTGGCCGCCAAAGTCAAAGAAGGCATTCGCGCTGCCGGAGCTACCCCGATGGAGTTCAACACCGTTTCCATCAGCGATGGCGTGACGATGGGAACCGAAGGCATGAAAGCTTCCCTGGTCAGTCGCGATTTGATCGCCGATTCGATTGAATTGGTCGGACGCGGTTATTTGTTCGACGCCATGATAGCCATCGTCGGCTGTGACAAAACCATTCCAGGCGCGGCGATGGGGTTGATCCGGCTGGATGTGCCAAGCTTGATTTTGTATGGCGGTTCGATTGCGCCGGGTTATCTGCGCGGCAAGGCGCTGACCGTGCAGGACGTGTTTGAAGCCGTTGGTCAGCACGCTGCAGGGAAGATCAACGACACTGAATTGCTGGAAGTCGAAAACGTCGCCTGTCCGGGAGCAGGAGCTTGCGGCGGCCAATACACCGCGAACACGATGGCGATGGTCATGGAATTCATAGGCCTTTCGGTCATGGGAACCGGCAGCGTTTCCGCTGTTGATCCGCTGAAAGAAAAGACCGCCTTTGAATCCGGCAAATACATTGTTGATTTGCTGCGACGCAATCTGCGACCGAGCGACATCCTGACGCGCAAGGCTTTTGAAAATGCGATTACTGGAGTGGCGGCAACTGGCGGTTCCACCAACGCCGTGCTGCATTTGCTGGCGATGGCACGCGAAGCCGGAATTGATCTGACGATTGATGATTTCGACGAAATCAGCGCGCGGACTCCGATGATTGCCGACCTCAAACCCGGCGGCAAATACACGGCGGTTGAATTGGGCAAGGCGGGCGGTATTGGCCTGGTCGCTCGGCGATTGGTCGAAGGTGGTTATCTGGACGGCAGTCAGATGACCGTCAGCGGATTGACCATCGCTCACGAATCCGAACTGGCTGACGAAACTCCGGGGCAGGATGTTGTTTACCCGACAGATAATCCGATCAAACCGAATGGTGGGCTGGTCATTCTGAAAGGCAATCTGGCTCCTGAAGGTTCCGTTGTGAAGCTGTCCGGCTTTGAACGCAAAAAACACACTGGCCCGGCTCGCGTGTTTGAGCGCGAGGAAGATGCAATGAAAGCCGTCACCAGCGGCAACATCAAATCCGGCGACGTGATAGTCATTCGTTACGAAGGCCCGAAAGGCGGCCCAGGAATGCGCGAAATGCTTGGCGTGACTTCGGCTATTTCCGGCGCGGGACTTGGCGAAGTCGTGGCTTTGATGACCGATGGCCGATTCAGCGGAGCGACTCGCGGATTGTGCGTCGGCCACGTCGCGCCTGAAGCGCAAGCTGGCGGTCCAATCGCCGCTTTGCGCGAAGGCGACACCATCACCTTCGATCTGGAAAAACGCCTGTTAAACGTTGACCTGACCGACGAAGAGATCAAACAACGACTGGCCGAGTGGACGGCGCCGACTCCGCGTTACAAAACCGGGGTCTTCGCCAAATACTCCGCACTGGTTTCCTCCGCGTCCGAAGGCGCAATCACTAGGCCTGAATGACGACAAGAACTCATTCAGGCTCAGTAATATTACTGAGCCTGAATGAGTTCTCTTATGGCATCTCTGAATGCTTGGTTGACAACCCCTGTATCGGTCAGTAGTATCCGCCTTCGTTGTGAACGGCAACGATTCTTTCCAAAGCAGTTTTCGGGGCGTGGCTCAGCCTGGTAGAGCGCTCGGTTCGGGACCGAGAGGTCGAAGGTTCAAATCCTTTCGCCCCGACTTTCTTACCCAAACAGTAAAGGCTTCCTGCAGGAAGCCTTTACTGTTTTCAGCACTCTTTTTAGAAAAAGACTTATTCAATCTGACTTTCTCCAACAAGCCATTGCTTTCAGTTGACGCCTGCTTTTATTTATTCAATTTGAACTTGCCACAAGCGCGTAGCTGAAAGCGCCCCGGATCAGGCGCAGCCGGTAATGGAGTTCCCAATTGGGTGTCTTCACGAACAGAAACTGCGCCAACTTTTTCCAATTCGACAAAGGCCGCTCCGCCAGGAGCGTCAGGAGCACCTGCCTTAAGAATTTGCAGTGTGCGCGTCGAACTCCCAATCAAAGGCAACCAGTAACCGATCACCATCTGGCTGAAATTGACAGCCGGAGCATCCGTAGTTTTACAAGTTGCCGCCAAAGAGGGTGGCGGCGGGTTGCTGGGAATGCAGGCACAAGGGCCGCTGCCCGGCGAACCGGCATCGTAAAACAACGAAACATAAGCCTTGTATGGGTCCAACCCGGTGGCAAAGCCCGTAACTGTTTCTGTCTTTCCGATCTTTTGGACGCTGACCAGAGCGCGTATACCTGACCGTCCAATGGGGTTCAGGTCTGCGGTTCCATCACTTCCAGCTCCGCCCTGGCTGGCGGAAAACAGAAATGGCACCTCAAGCGCCGCAATAGGGTTTGACCAGGTTGGCCGCATTGTTTCAGAAGCCCTGGGTAAAGACGGCATTTTGGGTTTAGCGACACCATTCGCTGATGCGCTGGATAACTTCACGGCAAGCATCCCAATACCTACGGTTAACACAACCAAAATAATAACTCGAACTGTTTTCATATTTTCCTTCCTTGGTTAGAGCCGATCCTGACGAACATTTGTCGCCAGCATTGGCCTGACTTGTTAGGGCACAAGCTTAGAAGGGGGAAAATTGGCAGCGGGCAAGAGTTACCTTTTTATAGTAAAGTACAAATGATGACAAACAAGAGTAACGTCAGCAGTAGTCAACGAATCTAAAATATCTACTTATTAGCAGGCAGAGCTTCAACCTCTGCCAACACGCGAAATCCGATGTTATTCATCCGTATCGGGGATTGGGCTTGCTTCCTGCCACTTGAGCGGCATTCTCCTGCCGCACTATCCCAAGCTCCGCCACGCAAGGCGCGAAGATCAGTAACTGTATCCTGAGCCTGGTTACTATTAGATTGCGGCTCTGAGTAATTTTCTCGCCAATTGTCCAAGCACCATTCCCAAACGTTTCCGTGCATGTCGTATAAACCGAATGCATTGGCTACACTCAAACTGCCGACTGGCACGGTCTGTTGACGAAACGTGTCTTTCGGAGCGGCAGCATAGGGGAGCTTGCCGTTATAGTTTACCCAGTCGGGGTCAACCGTCTCTCCTAGGTTGAATTGCCAGTTAGTGCCTGCCCGGCAGGCATACTCCCATTCTGCCTCTGTCGGCAGGCGGTAACGCCGTCCTGTCGCCGCCGAAAGACGGGCACAGAATTCAACTGCATCTTCCCAGGAAATTTGTTCGACCGGGCGGTTGCCGCCTTTGAAACCTGAAGGATCGCTTATCAGTTCGCGGCTGATTTTCGGCAGGGCTGCAACTGCTCGCCATTGAGCCTGTGTAACTTCAAATTTGCTGAGGTAAAAACCGGCAACCTTTATCGTTGATTGAGGAGTTTCCCACAACAGACGTGTGTGCAATTCAGGCCGCGATTCCTTGCTCAAACCGCGCGAATAATGACTTTCAATCTGTTCCAGTTCGGTTAGCTGGCTTCCCATCACAAAAACACCCGACTGAATTTCAACCATCTCAAGATTGTTTCCGCCGCCCAGGCTTTCAATATAAAACCTTGCGCGTTCCTTTCGGCGCTCACCCAATCGCCCTTTGTCATCTACATTGATTACATCGAATTCGTAGCCAAGTAACTCTGGCAAGGCTTTCCTGGTAAGAATATTTCTAGCATCATCTTTTTTCAAATCTGGTGGAGTAATAACAAAGCTTAATTGCGAAGCAGGCAACGGCGATTCCGGCATAACGGTGAATTCCGTAAATGCCAATTCCGCAATTTGATTCTTATCCTGCTCGGATTCGATCCTTTGTTTCTTTTTCATCTTGTTTTTTGGCTTACTTACGGTAACCGGCGCAAGCCGTTGTCTGGATACGATTACAACCTGAGCTGATGCCCATTCCGTAATTAATGCCAAAACAGTTATTCCAATCAAAATTTCTGCTAAACCATGCTCGATTGTTTTATTTCTAAACATTCTCTATCCACTCCGTGTTCGCTGGTCAAATGGTAGCTCCGTTCCATCTGCTTACTTTTTCTGGATCGAAATATCGAATACCAGAGGATCATTTTTATACCGATCCGCCAAAACCTGCGCCGCAACGGCGGGTTGATTTTCTTCAGAGAAGGCAACGAGAGTGAGAGATTTTGATGAACTTGATTTACGCAGTTCGGCCAATTGCTGCAACTCGGTTTCGTCAAGCTCGTGCCCCGATGATGAAGCAAGAAAGCCGGGTGAGGTTAGTGGCTCCGATGAAAAGATTACTGTGAAAGGGGCTGATTCGGCTTCACGCGGAAGCATAAACCATTGCCCGTTATCGGGGAATTGAAAATCATACCCGCCTGCGCTCCAATTCGTAGTCACGCCTGAAGCAGGCATTGGACGTTCTGTAAGAAAGGTTTGTTGCCGCCCGTTTTTTCCCAGAGCAATCAGATAAAGGTAACCGCTCTGCCTCGGTTTGAAATGGAACTTGAAGCGACTGCCAAATGCCAACGGCATCATTCCGGTCGCCCGGCTGGTGATGTTATCTGTCGAAACTACTTCCAGGTAATAACTCAAGACTTCTTGACGCATTGCAGTAACCAAGCTTGCATCACTGTTATTTTTCGCAATAGCAGTCAGCTCCGCTGCACCGGCCATCAAACCGGGTTTTGATTTAACTTCGCGGTAAAACATCAACGCTGTTGTCAGGGTCATCAACAAAAGTGCAGTCATCGCATACCAGGCTATTCGAGCAGATCGCAGACGTCCTTTGTTCCCTGCTTTCGTTTTTCCTAAACTCATTTGCCTGCCAGACGATGAATCGCTTAATGATTGCCAATCAGGCTCCGCTTTATGCTCATCCAGCAAAATTATGACGCTATCTGGAATGGAATCTTGCTCTGGCAAGGCTTCGATGTTATCCGGCCAGCCATCTGTCAAAGTTGCGGCGCGATGAAAATCCATGGTCGGGCGATTTCTACAAGCATTTCGCAATGCTTGTCGCATTTTAGAGGCCGACCCAAGGCGGCTGTTCGGCGCTTGTGACATGGCGCGTTCTATTACTTTTGCCACTTGAGGCGGCACTGCCGGGTTAAGTTGAGTTATGGGGTGTAATAACTCCGGCTCCCCCATCATTTCAGCAGCCATTCTGGTCATGGCGTCGGGCGGCATAACGCCCGTCAAAAGGTGGTAAAGCGTTGCACCCAAACTGTAAATATCGCTGCGGGCATCGGTGCCGGTGCCACGAATTTGTTCCAATGAAGCGTAATGCGGTGTATAGCCTTGAATACTGCGACTGGATTTTGGCTGATCCGCAACAACACCTTTTGCCAATCCAAAATCCAGCAGAATAACTTCGCCGCGCGGCGTTAGTTTCAAATTTTGCGGCTTGATGTCCCGATGAATCACTGGCGTTTCCTGAGAATGCAAATACTCCAATCCGTCCAGTAACTGATCCGCCCATTGCATAACCTGCGAAGTCAAAAAAGCCCCTTGCCCCAAAGACTTGCGTTCTTCCAGCAATTCCGCCAAGTCTTTGCCGGGTATGTATTGCATAACCAGAAACTGTTTATCCCCGGCTGAAAAGTAATCCATCACAACAGGCAAGGCCGGATGGCGAAGCCGATTCAGCAGTCGCGCTTCCTGTGAAAATGCCTGACGAAATTGTTCGTTGCTGTAAAAGGTTTCTTTAACTGCAACGGCGTTACCGAATTTTCTGTCTGTTGCCTGATACACCGCTCCCATGCCTCCCTGCCCCAGCAGGCGCAGCACCAGATAGCGGTCTTGCAACAGTGTGTTCGGCGAAAGCATTCAATTCTCCTTCGGGTATCGAATAAGACAAAACGGGCAGACCGGTAACAGCAGACAAACTGCGGCCTGTGTAAATCAGGTGGGCACAAATCGGCGGCAACGACCGAGAAATTCTTTTATTTAGGTACTACTGGGATGCTGGATTGGTGTGATGACATTCCCACGCTCACATCACACTGACACAAATCAGCTGCTTGGTGAGTAAGCCTTGTGTGTCAAAAGATATTTTGAGCGTATAAACCACGTGACGATTAGGCTACGGGGTGCAATTTCGCCTTCGCGATCTATTCAGTTTGAATTTATAGCTTGTTGCTTATTCAATCAGGGGGAATGGGAGGAATTGTTGGGCGCAGTCTTTATACATCGGAACAGCTATTGATGGAAGCCCTGTAACATTAAAATTCAAGCTGGATTAACATAATAGCAGACCGCTAACAATAATAAGTCGCTGTTACATCTTCCCTTGCCAAACAAAAGTAAGGTCGTTGTACAAATAATCGCGCCCATAACTGGCAGCGCCTCCGGTGATGATCAATTGGCCTTTGACTACTTCTGCCGCCCCCCAACTCAAGGGGCGCGGCAAAAATGGGCCTTGCCGCCATCGTTTGGTTTTGGGCAAATAGATCAGTGTTTGATCTTCGCCTGCGGTGTCGCGTCCGCCCATCATCCAGATTTCTCCGCGAAAGGCCGTCATCTGGCACGAACGCGGTTTGAATAAAGCATCAACATCCCAACGCTTCGTCACCGTGTCGTAAATTGCCAAGCCGCGATCTCGGACAGCGACATACAACTTGCCATCGAGCGTTGCTCCGGCCAACGGCCCCAGAATCATTTCGCTGGTTGGTTCCTGCCGCCAAGCGGTTTCGCCAACGCCGATGCTTTCCATCTGCCCGGCCAACCGGCCAGTATTCCCGTCGCGGTCGCGTTCATTGCCCATCACATACAGCCTGCCGTTCGCCGCCAAAGCCATAGGCATCGGACGAGCAATGATATTCGGAACGCCTTCGGTCACTTTTCCAGTTTTCGGATCGTAAAGCTGAACCGTCGAGACGGCGTGGCGAGTCCCATCCGCTTCAATCACGTCGCCGCCGATGATCCAGATTTTGCCGTCGAATGCGGCAGTCGCGCAGTAAATCCGCCCGCGCCCGAACTTACCAGCAACGCGCCAGTTCCAGCGGGTTGTGTCCAGTTCCCACAACTCATCAAACGGGTGCGAGCGCGTCGGGAAGCCCCATTCGGCAGTCAAACCTCCGGCGACGTAAAACTTGTCGCCCAACACAGCCGCTGTCAGATCGTGATTGCTGGCAGGCATTCGAGCAACGATTTGCCAGTCTTTTTGAGCAGCCACGCTGGTTGGAACAAATGCCATTTCGCGCGCGCCTTCCTGCGGTTTGCGCGGATCGAACCTGACTGAACGCGCACCTTGCAACCAGACAAATCCGATTTCATCGGCGCGAATTGTTCGCCAATCGCCGGGTTCGATTCCGACGATTTTCGCTTCAATCCAGGCGGTTTCCTGAGCAGGCAAGACCAGCAACTTTCGTTTGTTGTTTTCAGCAGGAGCCAGCGTCCAGAAATTCGCGCAAGTGTCGCGCACGGCTGGCAACGATCCGGCGGGCGGCTTTGGATCAGTACCGCGACCTGTACGACGCTCCCTACCGGTCGCGGTACTGACTCGATCCATCTGACCAGATAAACCAACAATCGTCAGGCAAATTAACAGCGACGCAATCGTCTGCTTCATTTTTTCAGCCTCCGAGCTTCGCCGCGCGCAACCCAACTGTAAGCCGCGAGCGAATTTTTCCAGAAGTATTTTTCGGCTGCCGTCTGGCCTTTCGCGCCGAAATAATCCGCCACGATTTTGTGCAGGCTGGCGTAAGGCGCTATGCGATTGCTGACCGGCCAGTTGCTGCCGAAAACCACACGATCCGCGCCGAACAATTCCCACAACACGTCCAACGCCGGACGGTAAGCGGCAGCGTCTTCTATCACCTTGCCGTCCACGCGCCGCACGACGTTGGAGATTTTGGCAAAGACTTGCGGCAACGCAGCGACTTCGGCCAGCGCTGTTCGCATCGCCGCCGGAGCTTTATCCCAAACTTCAAACGGCAAATGGTCAATCACCACGCGCAGTTTCGGCGCAAGCTTCGTCACGCGAACAACGTTCGGCAACAACTCAACGCCGCCGATAACATCCAGCGTCAACGCGCGTTCATTCAATCGTTGCAGGTCGCTTTCAAATGCTGTTTGTCCCAGGCCTTCGGCCAACACTTTTTCGCCAACACGCAATCCGCGAAAGATCGGATTAGCCGCAAACCGCTGCAACTGCGAGGCGAATTCCGGCTGACCAAGTTTCAGATTACCGATGAAGCCGACGATAAACGGATTGTCTTTGGCCAAATCCAGAATCCACTGGTTATCTTCAACCCAGGGACTGGCTTCGACGATGACTGTTCCGACAACTTGATGCGGTTTGGTCAACTTTTGAAATTCGCGCGGGTAATGCGGCTTGTAAAGTATGGGTTCGCTGGGCGGAGGCCACGGCACACCTTGTTTTCGTGCGGGATCGTAAAAATGCGTGTGCGTGTCAATTACTGGCGGCGAAGGCGGCGCGGCAACACCGTGTTGCGACGAAACGCCAAGTGCAGTCATCAGCGCAGCAGTTTGCAAAAATTCACGGCGTGATTGAGTCATACAAGCTCCTGAAACTTTCCACCACAAAGCCACGCGAATGATCACGAAGATCATCCCTATGCCTTTCTTCGTGTCTTCTTCGTGTCTTCTTCGTGTGGTTTCGTGGGAGAAAAATTACGGCAAGGCAAACACAAAGATGGCCGATTGCCCAGCAATGGCGACGTACTGTTTGCCATTCACCGCATAGGCCATCGGCGAAGCCACGATGCGCGCGCCAGTGTAGTAATGCCACAGATATTTCCCCGTGCGGCTGTCCAGTGCAATCAAGTTGCCGTCATTCGATGAAGCGAATGCCACTCCGCCAGCAGTCGTCACAACTCCGGTGGAAGACGCGCCGGTTTGCAGCGGGAAATTCCATTTGATCGCCCCGGTCAACGCATCCAATGCGCGGACGGAACCGGGAGCGCCATTCGCGTCAACTTCGACTCCGCCGCCGGTGAAGCCTTGTCCGGGAACTGGGCTTTTGGTCACGCTGGTGTAAGTCGCACAGGCTTCGCGAACGGAAACCAGAAAGAATCCAGTCGCCGGATCGTAAGAAGGCGAACCCCAATTCGCCGCGCCCGCCGCGTCCGGGCAAACGTGATTCCCCTCCGGCGTAGGCGTTGTGTTCGGCAAAACGATCGGACGACCTTTGGCGTCCAATCCCTTCGCCCAGGTTTGTTTGGCAAAGGCCTGGCCGGTCAGGAACTCGCCGGTTTCCCGATCCAGCACGTAATAAAACGCATTGCGCTGAGCCGTCACCAGCAGCTTGCGTTTCTTGCCGTTCACCACGCCGTCAATCAAGACAGGCGTTTCGTTGGCGTCCCAATCGTGAACGTCGTGCGGCGTGAATTGAAACCACCACTTCATTCGCCCTGTTTCCTGATCAAGCGCGATGACCGAACACGAATACAAATTGTCTCCGCCGCGAACTGAGCCGTCATAATCCGGCCCAGGATTGCCAGTCGTCCAAAAGATGGTTTTGGTTTCGCTGTCGTAAGTTCCGGTCATCCAGGTCGGAGCGCCGCCAAAATCCGCTGCGCTTTCGGGAATCCAGGTTTTGCGATTCGGATCGCCAGCTTGCGGCGTGGTGTAAGTCCGCCAAAGTTTCTTGCCCGTCGCCGCGTCAAAGGCGTCAACGAAACCGGTCAACGCACATTCGCCAGCCGTCACGCCGACAATGATTTTGCCGTCAATCGCCAGCGGAGCGTGCGTGTTGGAAATGCCTTTGCGGTAATCATCCTGTTCGACATCCCAAATCACGTTGCCGGATTTGGCGTCCAGCGCAATCAAATGCATGTCCAATGTCGCAAGAAAAAGCCTGTCGCCCAGCACCGCCAAGCCTCGATTGGTCATGACCGTGCAATGACTGGCAACGGCGGGCAATCGGCGCGTGTATTTCCAAATCGTCTGCCCTGTGCGAGCGTCCAACGCGGTGACATTGCTCAAGGGGCCTGTGACGAACATCATTCCGTTCACCACAATCGGCGTAGTTTCCACCGTCGTTCCGCCAAGCTGAGCCGTCCACGCCGCTTTGATCGAAGCTGCATTTGCAGGTGTGATTTGCTTCAAACCGGAATAATGCGTGCCGCGCAAATCGCCCCAATAACTCAACCAGTTCTGCGGTTCGGCGGCGGAGTTGTTCAGCCGAGCAAACGTGACGTTGAAATCTGCCGCTGGTTTCCAGTTCGAGTCAGGCGCATAAAGTTGCGGCGCGTTGACCAGAAACGCCAACACGTCTTCGCTCTGTTTGGAGTTCAAAACCGGATGCGGTTGTTCAGAGGCTTTAACGCTGACTTCGCGTTTGTTCAGGAAATGCCATTTGCGAGATTCGTCCATCAATCGCAGCGTGAACGTGTCTTCGCCTTTTTGAACTCCGCGAACCGTCGCGCCGGAAGCCAGACGAGCTTCTACCATCTTGATCGGCGATTGCATTCGCTTGGCAAGCTGCGGCGTTTGATGACGATTGCGAACATCCGTCAGGTCAGAGGCCAAAATGTCTCCGCGTCCGCCGAACATATGGCACGAACTGCATTTGGCCGAGCCGAAAAACAATTGCCGCCCGCTTTCCAGGTTTCCAGCCAGCCCCCCGCTTTTAGCTGCGCTGGAAAGCGAACGTAAAAACGCGATGACTTTTTTGACCTCGGCTTCAGACAAAGCGATGGCGGGCATTTGCGTGCCTGGAATTCCTTTGATGATGTTCCGCTTCAAGTCTTCATCCGTGCCGCCGTGCTTCCATTGACCGCTGGTCAAATCCGGCGCGCGCCCGCCTTTGGCCGTGTCGCCGTGACAGGCCGAACAGTTTTGCGCGAACAACTTTGCGCCTTCGTTGATCGCGGAATCAGGATGCTGTGTCAGCGCAAAGCCTCCGCCAACAACCAGCAGGAGTAACGACAGGAAAACTCGCTTCATAAGAAATCAGTTCTTTGGGTTGGAGATGTTGATTTTGTATTCGCCGGAGTTGAGTTTGAATTCCAAACGGCGACCGCCTTCCAGTTCTACGCGCATCGTAACCAGTGAAGTCAGCGGATTGCCGCCGTCCACAACCACAAACGCCGCGCGCTCTTCCGTCGCTGAACGCACGCGAGCCGTGAAACTGGCCCAATCGCCAAACGCCTGAAGCAAGCCAATTTCAACCAGGCGATATTCTGAGTTGGTGTTTGGATCGCTGAATTGCAAAACGCCGCGCGCTTTGCCGTTGGCCGGTTGGCTCAGTTGCGCCTTAACCCCTTTGGCGTTCACAGACAACGACAGAGCTTGCCCTTGCTTCATCGGACGACTGGGCAAATCGGTTGCGCGAGCCAACACACGCCCGGCTTTTTCCCCGGTCGCTTTGCCATCGCGCAAGGCGAACTTTCCATTTACCAGCACGTGCCGCACTCCATCGGACGCCAACGTAGGCTGCTCATAAGTCGCGTGGTCAATGATTGTTTTGGGATCGAAGACCGCAATGTCCGCCGTCATTCCAACAGCCAGAAAACCTCTGTCAGCCATGCCAACAATGCTGGCCGGCAAACCGGTCATCTGGCGTATGGCGGCTTCCAATGTCATGGCTTTGGTTTCGCGGACGTAATGCCCCAGCACGCGCGGGAAGGTTCCGTAATAACGCGGGTGCAATTGCGGACTCGGTTCCGTCGCTCCGCAATCGCAGGAAACGGCGCTGCCGGGAAACTTCAGCAATTCAACCAAGTCGCTTTCCGCGCCAAACTTCAAAATCGCCGAAGGGCTTTCTTTTTCCAAAATGCTGATGATGGTTTCGCCTGCGCCGGCATTGCGTTCGCGCATGTACTCTGTGAACTGGCGTTGATGCGAAGCGACGTAAATGTTTTCCGGCGTCAGAATGCGAGCCTTGATGGCCGCTTCGATTTCCTGAGCAATGCGAGGCCGCAGCGTCGGGTCGGCAAAGCGCTTCAGCATTTCCGCGCGTCCGCCTTCCACAGCCCAGGCCGGAACGAACAACGCGCCCAAACCTGTTTGCCCGGCCAGATACGGATAGATGTCGGCAACCGTTTCGTGTCCGCGCGCCGAAGCCGCCCGCATCATCGCCACAGCTTTCGCCGCGTTGCCCTGTTCGTGGCCTTGCACTTTCATATGCGTGATGACCGGCATGACGTCGGTCTTTTCGCCAATTTCGATGGTTTCGCCGATGGCTTTCAAACTGCTGAAATTGTTTTCCGGCGTCAATCGGTCGTGATTCGGAAAGTTTGTGCGCCACGGCTGAACGGCTTGCATGACCGCGATGACTTCGTCTGTGCGCGCAAAGTAACCGGGCTTGTAATCCAATCCGGCGGAAACTCCCCACGCGCCTTGCTTCAGATTGTCGGTCAACAAAACGCGCATCTTTTGAATTTCAGCGGCAGAAGGACGCCGGTCGCTCTGCCCAACCACCGAGGCCCAGATTGAATTGAATCCGACATAAGCGCCCAGATTCACCGCCAAGCCCGCCGCGCTGAAATCGCCGAGTTGTTTGCCGATGTTCAAACTTCCCGCGCCATCGGCGTTGATGATTTCGGTCGTCACGCCTTGCGTCAGCATGTTGACCGCCGTCTTCACTCCGGCGACGGTCGCGTGGCTGTGCAAATTGATGAAACCTGGCGCGACAACCAATCCGCTGACGTCCAACTCCACGGCGGCTTTAGCTCCGCGCAAATTGCCGATGCGATGGATGAAGCCGTTTCGCACAGCAAGGTCAGCGCGATAGCCTTTGCCACCAGCGCCATCCACGATCAGTCCATTACGCAGAATGATGTCATAGCTTTCCGCTACGCCAAGCGTGGTCGGCGGAATCAGCAATGAAGTGATGAGCAGACACAGCAAAATGCGTCTCATGAATTCCCCTTCTTATACCGCAATAAAAGACAGATTCTCCCACGAAGACACACGAAGGGAGCACGAAGAAAGCAAGGTGATCTGGAGGTTGTGTTGGCTAAATAGCCAGCTCCGTTAGGAGCGACCTGTTTATAGTCGCAATCAATTTTCCCCAAGCTCCGTAGGAGCGACCTGTGCCACAGGTCGCTCCTACGGAGCTTCTGCCCACACAAATTACGGTAATGTCAAAAAACAAAACAGTAGAGGCATGAGTTTCACCAGCCTAACGTTTGATCAATTCCTTCTCTGTCGCGGGTTGTAACT
>JAGNMH010000566.1 GCA_017991275.1 Acidobacteriota bacterium | reverse complement strand
CACTCCATTTTCGAGCACCATCACATTCGACGCATCCATTGGCGCTTCGCGCGGGACAATCCCACCCGTAAGTCCTTTCTGACGATTTGGGCGCTCAAAATGCTTTAGGATGTAGACACCCTCAACCAGCACTTTGCGATCTTTGGTGATAACCTCTAAAACGCGACCACGCTTCCCCTTGTCTCGTCCAGAGAGAACGACCACTTGATCATTCTTTTTTATTTTCATTCTAATTGGCATATATTTCGTGTGCCTCCTTCACTCGCTCCTTCTTCTCAACCTTAAATAACTTCAGGAGCGAGACTAACTATTTTCATGAACCCTTTATCCCGTAACTCACGAGCAACCGGGCCGAAAACGCGTGTACCAACCGGCTCACCGTCAGGTTTGATTATCACTGCTGCATTTTCGTCAAAACGAATGTAAGTGCCATCTTTGCGACGGACTTCCTTGCGCGTACGAACAATTACAGCTTTGACCACCTGCTTCTTCTTGACTGTGCCGTCTGGCGTAGCTTCTTTGACCGAAGCTGTAATTATATCGCCCAGACTGGCGCGTGACCCGACGTTGCTACCGGGCATAATCATCGCAATTTTCTTTGCTCCGGAATTGTCAGCCACCTGCAAAACCGACTGCATCTGTAATGCCATTACTAGCCTCCTGGCCAGATTTCGATTTTTAGCTTCCAGCTCTAACAATAGTCATAATTGGAAACTGAAAACTGAAAACTGAAAACTACTTACTTGCCTTGCGTAATACTTCGGCTACGTTCCAACGCTTGAGCTTTGAAAGTGGGCGAGTTTCAACAATACGAACCTGGTCGCCAATGGCCACACCTTCGATTTCATTGTGAGCCATAAACTTCGACCGTTTGCGTACGTATCGCTTGTAAATCGGATGCTTCACCAAGCGATCCACTCGCACAACAACTGTCTTCTGCATCTTGTCGCTGGTCACAATGCCAACTTTTTCAGTGCGTCGCCCACGAGCTTTTGCCTTTATCTCAGGGATGACAGCTTCGGCTGCCGCAACGGTTTCGGCGGCGACTTGCTCTTCCAAATTATCTTTTGTCTCTTCCATACTCACCACTTTGGCCGTTCGCTTAACGCGACAGCTTTTTGGGATTATTTCTCTATGCTGAGCGCGCGCCCACGCAAAAGCGTTTTGATTTGCGCCAACTCTTTTTTCTCTCTGCGAATTTGCGCCACTGTATCAGTGTTGCCCAAGGCTTTTCTGAAATTGAGGCGAAACATAGATTCTTTGATTTCAGCCAAACGCTTGATCAAATCTTCGCTTGAAGTTTCGCGCATCTTGTCCAGTTTATGCTTCAAAGTGCGCCTCCTTCCTGGTCTTGGCGGGTAATAAACTTGGTTTTGATAGGCAACTTTGCTGCTGCCAATGCCATGGCCCGTCTTGCTGTGACCTCGTCAACGCCTTCCATTTCAAAAATAATGCGTCCAGGTTTAACCACTGAAACCCAGCCTTCCGGCGCGCCCTTACCCTTACCCATACGAGTTTCAGCCGGTTTCTTGGTAATCGGCTTGTCAGGGAAAATACGAATCCACAGCTTTCCGCCGCGTTTAACGAAACGTGTAATAGCGATACGGCCAGCTTCGATCTGACGACCAGTTATCCACGAAACTTCCATCGCTTTCAGCGCAAATTCGCCGAATGCGATATTGGTACCGCGCTTGGCTGCGCCAGCACGACGGCCACGTTGTTGCTTACGATATTTAACTTTTTTGGGAATTTTATATTCAGCCATTTCAGTTATCTCTTCATCATCGCTTCACGCGGATCCATGATTTCACCGCGATATATCCAAACCTTGATGCCAATTATGCCAAAAGTAGTGTGGGCTTCGGCAAAGCCGTAATCTATATCGGCGCGCAGTGTATGCAATGGCAAACGACCATCCAGAGTCCATTCTGAGCGAGCGATTTCAGCACCGCCCAAACGGCCAGAACAGCGAATCTTTATTCCTTGTGCGCCAAAACGCTTCGCTTCCTCAACTGATTTTCGCATCGCGCGGCGAAACGCGATTCGCTTTTCTAACTGCTGAGCTATCTTTTCCGCCTGCAACTGAGCGTTGAGTTCAGGCTTGTTGATCTCGCGGATGTCAATGAGTATGTCCCGCTTGGTGCGTCGGCTCATTTCCTGTTTGAGCTTGTCAATTTCAGCGCCTTTACGACCAATGATGATGCCTGGGCGCGAGGTGTGAATAACAATGCGCAAACGATTGGCTGCGCGATCAATCTGAATATGAGAAACACCTGCTTGCGCAAAACGCTTCTTCAACTCCTTCTTCAACTCCAGATCTTCCAGCAACAACGCGCCAAAATCTTTTTTGGCAAACCAGCGTGAATGCCAGCCGCGGTTGTAACCAAGCCTGAAGCCGTAAGGATGAACTTTCTGACCCATAATTTCTCCGTTGCCGAAATCTCTAAACTTTACTCAGCCGCATCAGCGTCTGCGCTGACGGCCTTGCCGGTCCTCTTCTTGCTAGCTCGCTGTTCCGTCGAAACAACCACTGTCAGGTGACTGTAATGGCGACGCTCACGATACGCACGTCCCATTGGAGCCGGGCGAACGCGACGACGGTGTTTGGTTGTGCCAGTGCAGGCATAACATTCCTTCACCCACAATTCATCCACATCCACCATCACATTTTCCTGCTCTGCCAAAACTTCAGCGTTAGCGCGAGCCGACTCAAGAACTTTGTAAATGAGGCCAGCAGCGCGTTTGTTGGTGAAGCGCAAAACTTCGCGCGCTTCGCTGTACATGCGGCCACGAATTAGATCCATGACCAGCTTGGCCTTTTGCGACGACATCTTCACGTTTTTTGCTTTCGCAATTGCTTCCATTTTCAGACCTCTGACCGTGTACGAAGTGAAACAAGACAATAGTTGAGCGAAAACTCTTTACCGCTCATCCACCTTGCTTACTTCGCCACCTTATTTCCTACCAGCAGATTTCTCAGCCTTGTCTGCGTGCCCCTTGAAAGTGCGCGTCGGCGAAAATTCTCCGAGCTTATGCCCGACCATATTCTCTGTGACGTATACCGGGATGAACTTTTTGCCGTTGTGAACAGCCAACGTGTGACCAACCATTTCAGGAGTAATCGTCGAACGACGCGACCAGGTTTTATGAACCTTTTTCTCGTTCGCCGCATTCATTTTTTCAATGGCCTTCCACAGATGAGTGTCAATAAACGGGCCTTTTTTGACTGAACGTGCCATAACTTTGATCTCAAATCTCAAATCTAAAATTTGAGATTACTTGGTTCTCCGTTTAACGATGAACTTGTCAGTGCGTTTGTTGTTGCGCGTTTTATAACCGCGAGTCGGCTGTCCCCAGGGTGTCACCGGATTACGTCCACCTGAGGTTTTACCCTCACCGCCGCCGTGCGGGTGATCAACCGGATTCATCGCCACTCCGCGAACGGTTGGGCGAACGCCTTTCCAGCGTGTGCGACCTGCTTTACCTAAAGAAACATTTTCGTGTTCGGAATTGCCAACCTGACCGACAGTCGCCATACAATCCACTGAAACCCTTCGAATTTCACCTGAAGGCAGGCGAAGCTGTGCAACACCGCCTTCTTTTGCTACGAGCTGAGCAAAGCTGCCTGCGCTGCGAGCCATCTGCCCCCCTTTGCCGGGTTTCAATTCAATGTTGTGAATCTGCGTGCCAAGAGGAATGTTTTTGATCGGAAGAGCATTCCCCGTCAAGATATCGGATTCAGGTCCAGAAACAACCGCCTGACCAACCTGCAAACCGGCAGGCGCAATGATGTAGCGTTTCTCACCGTCAGCATAATTGATCAATGCGATTCGCGCCGAACGGTTCGGATCGTACTCAATCGTGGCTACTTTACCGGGAATACCGGTCTTATCCCGCTTAAAATCAATGATCCGGTATTGGCGCTTGTGTCCACCGCCACGATGGCGCACAGTAATTCTGCCGTAACTATTGCGTCCATTCGTGCGAATTTTGGTCTCAAGCAAGGGCTTATAAGGCTTATCTGTCGTCAAATCATCATTCGTCAGATAAGTCTGATAGCGCCTGGCCGGACTTGTTGGTGATAGCTTCTTGATTCCCATCGTTCCCTCAATCGTCTTTAGTACCGACTTTAACCAAAACCTTAGGGGCTTAAAGTCTGCCGCTTGATGGCGGAACTACGAACTCTAAATCGAATCCGCGTAATCAACTTTGTGACCGGGCTTCAGCGTGACATAAGCTTTTTTCCAGTCAGATTTACGACCTACAGTGCGCCCACGGCGCACTGTCTTGCCGTGATATTTGAGCACTCGCACTTGATCAACTTCGACCTTAAAGATGGCTTCGACGGCATCTTTGATGGCGTATTTGCTAGCACCATCAGCGACCCGGAAAGCGAGCACCTGTCGGTCGCGCTTGATGGTCTT
>JAGNMH010000565.1 GCA_017991275.1 Acidobacteriota bacterium | reverse complement strand
GGCCAGCGTGGAGTTCAGCACGATGGTGTCAGTTTCGCCGGGCTGCAACGCGCGACCTTCCAGAATGTCCAGCTTCAACATCGTGTTGCTGTCTGGCAAGCCAATCACGGTGAAGCTGTTGCTTGGCGGAGCGCCCGCTCCGTGTAAACCGCCAGCTCCCGCGTGATCGCCGCTGACAGAAGCAGAATCACTCTTCGCAACAAGCGAAGCTTGCGTGTAAATCCAGCCTTCAACGGTGACGACGCCGGGCGTTTTGCGAGCAGCGCGTTCAACTTTTTCAAACGGCTGCATCGCGCCCAGATTTACTCCAAGATCGAATTTGCGCGTGTCGAACAAACGGTCGAGCGAATAAATCAACGAAGCTCGCACATTTAGCGCAGACATAAAAAACAATCCGCCAGCCGCCAATGTCAGCAAAGTCAAAGCCAAACGCGCTCGGCGACGGAAGCTGTTGCGAATGGCCAGCAGCAGCGGGCGAGTCATTCCGCCAACTCCGGCCAATGCGCGATCCAGGCGGCTGTTGCCGAAAGCGTGCTGACCGACTCCGAAATCCGCCAGAGCTTCGCGGACTGAAATGCCGCTGCCTTTCCAAACCGGATAAGCAGCAGCCGCAAGCGGAGCGATAATTCCCGTAACGGCCACCAGCAAATAAACCCACAGCGGCACGGCAAAACTGTTGATGTCGAAATTCAGAAAAACAGCCAGGTAACGACACAACGCTCGGCTGCCCAACATTCCCAGCGGAACGGCTACGACAATAGCGGCGACGCCAAGCAGCAACGCCTGACCAAAGTAAATCCGCGCAATTTGCCAACGAGTCGCGCCAATGGTTTTCATCACTCCGATCTGACGAACTTGCGCGGCCATCAAAGCCGTCAGCAAATTGACGACGATGACGCCGCTCAGCAGCAAGGCGAACAATCCAAAGCCGGACATTGCCAACAGCAGCAATCGCATTAAATCCGAATGCGGATGTTTGCCCGGCGCGGGAACATCCAGCCGACGAACCGTGTGTCCCTGAGCTTCAATCAACTGCCGGACTTCGGCGGCTACGTTGCGAATGTGGGTTTCATCGAATCGGTCGCCGGTGACGACGAAGTTCAGCCGATCCAGAAAAGGCTCTTCGCCCAACTGCGCCAGCGTATCCAGCGTGATGTAACCGTAAACTATGTTTTCCATTCGCGCCTGAGCCTGGCCTACGTCTTTGACCGTGCCGCTGACGCGCAAGGTTTGCTCTTCCCCAACTGAAGTTTTAACCGTCACCGTGTCGCCGATTTTGGCTTTGGCGACTTGCAGCGCGTCGCGTTCGATCAGGATTTCGCCCTTTGCCGGAGGCCACGCGCCAGCCTGTGGCTTCAAAGTGCTGACGCGAATGTCGCCGTAATCTTTGACTACGAACAACACCAGACTGCGCCAATTCACTGGGCCGGCTTTGATTCGACCGCTGACGTTTCTGCGCGCTTCGACTTCGGCGACACCGGGATGCTTTGCGACTGCGTTCAACAAAGCATCGTCAATCGCCTCCGTCGCCAACGTGAACGAAGCCGGATTCGTCGCCAAATAACCTTGATCCAGTTCACGAGTCAGAATCGCCGAACTGGAAAGCACCGCCGAAAACGCCGCAATGCCAAGCGCGATTGCCAGCACGACCAGAATCGTTCGCGTGCGTTCCAGCCAAAAATCTCGGAGTACTTTTTGCCATCGAGTTGTCATACGTTGACCTCCAGTCGCTCACTGTCGGTCGGAGTGCTGACCCTGCCGTCAACCAGCCCAACGGTTCGATCAATCACTCCAGATATGTCACGTTCGTGAGTGGCGATGACCACGGTGGTTCCTCTGTCAGCCAAACCACGCAGCAAGTTCAACACGCTGAGCGAAGTTTCAGAGTCCAGATTTCCTGTGGGTTCATCGGCGATAATGATCGGTGGATCGTTCGCCAGCGCGCGTGCAATCGCGGCGCGTTGCTGCTGGCCGCCTGAAAGCGTCGCGGGCAATTTGTTGGCTTGTTCGGCGATGTCCATTTGTTCCAGCAAGCCGAGCGCATAATCGCGCCGCTCTCTGGCCGGTCGCACGTTGCAAAAATCCATCGGCAGCATGACGTTTTCCGCAATCGTCAGCGTCGGCAACAATTGAAAGAACTGAAAGACTACGCCGACGGTTTTGCCTCGCCATTGCGCCAGAGACTTTTCGGCGACTTGATGAACCGCCGCGCCCGCGACAAAAACTTCGCCCTGAGTTGGACGATCAAGACCGCCGATCAAATTCAACAGCGTGGATTTGCCGCTGCCGGATTTACCGACCAGGGCAACGAATTCGCCCGCGCTGATTTCCAGATTAACTCCGCGCAACGCCGGAAAGCTGCCCGCCGGAGTGGAGTAATTCTTTTCGACTTTGCGTAACTCGATCAGCGATTTGCCAGTCGTTTGGTTTTGCATGTTCTTCCTCGAATGAAATTTATGTAGCGCGGGTTTTCCAACCTGCGCCGATCTTTCGCAAAAGACCGTTTGCGGTTGTAATACCGCTCAAACAAAGCGGCGAGCAGATTGGAAAACCTGCTCTACAATTTCTGACGCAAAGTAAGGATGGAACTTGAAGCCGTCAATTCGCGTTCAGAGTTTCCGAACAAACGGTAAGCTTATGTCCATAAATTCATCTGAAACCAAACGAAAACCTGACATCCGCAGCCAGCGCACGCGCGATGCATTGGGCGACGCCTTGATTACATTGATGCATGAGAAACCCTTCGACAGCATCACCGTGCAAGACGTGCTTGATCTGGCTGAAGTCAGTCGCTCGACTTTTTACACGCACTTCCGCGACAAGGACGATTTGTTTTTAAGTGATGCCGATGATTTCTTTCAGCACATGGCCAACCTGCTGACGACGCGCGGCGAGCTTTCAAATCGAGTGGCTCCGGTGCGGGAAATGTTCGCTCACGTGGCTGAAATTGGAGATTTTCATGATGCGCTGGCGGCATCCGGCAAACTTCAAGACGCGATGGACCTGGCGGAAGAACATTTTGCTCGCGGCATTGAACAACGACTGGCCAAGCTATCGCCCGCCCACTCCAACCCCTCGGCCAGCCGAACCGCGCTGGCGCACGCCTTTGCCGGAGCGATGCTTTCGATGATGTCCTGGTGGCTGAGCCACGGCAAACCGTCTTCGCCTGCGGAAATGGATGAAGCTTTTCATCAGATGGTTTGGGCGGGAGCCAATGGAATCTCCAGCCCAAAACCACCGATCATTTCCTGACATTGTTACGGTTCACAGTTACGCATGTGCCGCTTTCGCATACTGAGTTCTGCCCGCCAACTTTCGGCTAATGATGCTGGTTAGCTCATAATTGACCATAACTTCTGGCGACAGATTTGCCGCACCGGTAATGCGTCCCAGACAATTTGGCTGACCGCATTTGCAGTCAAACGGCTCATCCATTTGCCACTCAGTCGCCGGGTAAAAGAACTGAAATTCTTCACCGGATTTTATGTCGGACAGCGCCCGCACAACTTCGCCGTCAACATCGAAAATGACGTTCGGCTGGCAGGAGTGATTGATATAGCGCAAATCGAATGGCATTGGGTCGGCATGTTCTTCATCGCCACATTGAACCGTCCAACGCGATGGCGACGATTTTCGCTTGTCCCAATAAAGTGGACTGATGACTTCTCCGGCGCGAAAATCTTTGAGGGCAATCAACCCCAATCCGACCTCGTGAGGGATGGTTTTGTAAGGTGGTTGGTTTTCGAGTAATTCGTTATTCCCCATTTTGTGTTCGACAAACACCGGCAACAGAATGGCCCTAAAGCAAACCTGTCCCTGAGTCTGCCAGAGTCTCCTTTTTTGTGTTTATGTTGTCGGGGAAAACGCGCGCATCATACAGGCTAAGTCATTTTTGTGACAGGAGGCGGCGGTATGTTAGCATCCGCATCGCTTTTACGAACATTTTCGTTATCAAACTAAGAAGTAGGAGGGGATTACGCCATGGCTATTTCGTTGCGCCAAGCCGCCAAGGTCGGCTCGTATATTTTCAAACAGAAGCTAACAGGCAATAAACGGTATCCGCTGGTTTTGATGCTGGAACCGCTTTTCCGCTGCAATCTGGCCTGCGTTGGTTGCGGCAAGATTCAGCATCCGGGCGAGATTCTGAAAAAGAACATGACGCCTGAACAGGCTTTTCAGGCCGCCGATGAGTGCGGCGCTCCGGTCGTGACCATCGCAGGTGGCGAACCTTTGCTGCACCCCGAAATTGAAGTCATGACCCAAGGTATGATCGAGCGAAAGAAGTTCGTTTACCTTTGCACCAACGCCATACTGTTGGAAAAAAACCTGCACAGGTTCGAGCCTTCACCTTATCTGACATTCAACGTGCATCTGGACGGAATGAAAGAGCGCCACGACCATTCGGTTGACCGCGACGGCATCTTTGAC
>JAGNMH010000564.1 GCA_017991275.1 Acidobacteriota bacterium | reverse complement strand
TGTTGCTCAAGTTCTAGAGGAAACGTCACTGTCATTTGCCTACCTCCTTATTCATGTTTGTATGAAGGCAGTGTAGTTCTTCAGGTAATTCGTCGCAACGTTTCGCGGTGCCTAACATTGCGGCCGCTGGGCATTATTGCAAACCTGTTTCAGCCGGAAAGCATTGCCGGATGTATTGTCTACCGACTAGCATTGGCCGATGCATTGCCCTTCGCTCAACGAATTGCCGACTACGCCCGCTGGGCGTGCGGGCTGGCCGTGGACAGAAGCTCAGCCGGATTCCTCCGCCGCCGCTTCTTCGCTGCCGAAGATCAGCGTCATCACGCCTTCGTTCAACCAAGCCGGGTTTCTGGAACAGACGATTCGTTCCGTCTTGCTGCAAAATTATCCCAAGCTGGAATTCATCATAATGGACGGTGGCAGCACCGACGGCAGCGCGGACATCATCCGCAGATACGAACGCTGGCTGACGTACTGGGTTAGCGAACCTGACAATGGCCAGAGCCAGGCAATCAATCGCGGATTGGCGAAGGCTACGGGGGATGTTCTGTGTTGGTTAAACAGCGACGATTACTTTTTGCCGCACGCGCTGACGACGGTTGGGCGAATGCTGGCCGATAACAGCGGCAACTTCGCCCTGGCCGGACATTGTTTGCGGATCAACGGAGATGGCTTGCCGCCGGTTTTTCTTCGCGGGCGTTACCGTAACCGGCAGCGTTTGTTGGAGTTCTGGAAAGGGTACGAAATGCACCAACCGGCGATTTTCTGGCGGCGCGAAGCCTTTGAAAAAGCCGGTTGGCTGGATGAATCGCTGCATCTGATTATGGATTTTGATTACTGGACGCGCATCGCCCGGCATTACGATTTCGTCAACGTGGATCAAGTGCTGGCCTGCTGCAATTACCACGAAGCAGCGAAAACCGGCGACGAATACGCGGCTTATTATCGGGACTTGGAAAAACACGCGCGCAAGTATTGGCCTTCGCTGTGGTCGTTGGATCGTTGGCGGTTGGAGCTTTCGATGCTTCGCCATACAAGCAAGCGGCGGGTTTTCGTCCCGGAGGGACGACAGATAATAGCCGGTGGTAAAACCACCGGAACAACGTTAAGCGATCTTAGCAGCCCTGAAGGGGCGGCAGACGTTGCTCGATCTATCGCCCCTTCAGGGCTTGAAGAAAATTCGCCATCAGTTCCGGTGATTTCACCACCGGCTAATTTCCGTAGTGCCTCTGGCACAAAAAACGATTACGTCTTCGGCACAAAAACTGGCGAAGCCATTTCTGTCGTCGTCCCGGTTTACAACGGAGCCGCAACCATTGCGCGGACGGTTGAATGCCTGCTCAACCAAACCTTGCCGCCAATTGAAATTATCATCGTTGACGACGGTTCGACCGACCAAACCGCCGAAGTGCTGAAGCCCTTTGAACATCGAATCACTTACCGATTCAAGAAAAACGGCGGCCCGGCTTCGGCTCGAAATTTGGGAGTGCAATTGGCTGTGGGTGATTTTGTAGCCTTCACCGACAGCGATTGTTTACCTGACCGAGATTGGCTGCGGCGACTTGTGGCCGGGTTTGGTTCCGACGAGATTGCCGGCGTTGGTGGATCGGTGAAAAGTGTTGACGACAGTTTGATCGGTGAATACGTGGACAAGTTGCAATTGTTGGAACCGGCTGAAAACGCGGCGGGCGAAATCGAATACTTGATTACCGCCAACGCCTGTTTTCGCCGCGAAGCTTTGCTGGACTCTGGATTGTTTGATGAACGGTTCCGCAAACCGGGCGGCGAAGAGCCTGCGCTGTGTCGCCGAATCAGAGAACGCGGCTTCGAGTTTCGCTTCGCCGCCGAAGCCGTCGTGCTGCATCACCATCGGCAAACGCTCGGCAGCTTTTGGCGGACGTTCAGCAATTACGGTGAAGGCAGATTTACGCTCGGCCAGCTTTGGCCGGATTATCAAATTCAGAACCCAACGCCAGCTTTCTTCAGGCAAATGATTGCGTTCCGGTCACTGGCCAAACAGTTTATGGTTAATGCGCAAAATCACGGAGCAAAGAAGGCGTTGGCGTTTTCTGTGCTTGATTACTTGCGACAGTTGGCATTTCTGAAAGGATACATGCGCGGTCAGAAACATGCAGCCTAAAGTCAGCGTCATCATTCCGGCTTACAACTCAGCGCTGTTCATCGCGGCGACAATTCGCAGCGTGCTGGATCAAACCTACGGCAACTACGAAGTAATCATTGTTGACGACGGTTCGACTGATGACACGCTGCAAGTCCTGAATACCTTCGTGCCTTCTTCGTGTGACTTCGTGGAAAAACCAATCCGGGTTTTCAGTAAATCGAACGGAGGCCCGGCGTCGGCGCGAAATCTGGCAATCAGAAATTCAACCGGCAAGTACATAGCCTTTCTGGACGGAGACGATTTGTGGACGCCGGACAAACTGGCCGAACAAGTCGCGTTTCTGGAACAACATTCGGAAGTCGGAATGACCTTCGCCGAAGCCATCGTTTTCACTGAACGAAACGGCCAAAAAGAGTTTCGGGAAAAGATCGGTTACACCGGAGAGACTTCGTTTTGCCATTTGTTACTCGGCGATCACATTCCAAATTCGACCGTCATGATTCGCCGCGAATGCGTGGACAAAATCGGGTTACTAAATGAAAGCTCCGAGCTTGTCGCTGTCGAAGATTACGAATACTGGTTGCGGCTGGCGCGCTCGTTTCCGATCAAAGGCATCGCCAAGCCAATGGCCTATTACCGAGTTCACGCGAATAACCTGATGGGAGACGGCGAAGACATTGAACGCGGTTTGCGTTTACCGCTGCTGGCATTGAAGGAAACCGAGCGGCTTTTTCCCGACTGCTGGCAACAATGCGGCGTGGAAAGGGAAGTGCTGCTTGCACGGTTGCACATCCGCGCGGGCTTTGCGTGGAAACAGCGCGGCGAATGGGGTAACTGTCTGAAGAAGTTTTCCGAAGCTTTGAAACTGCGCTGTAACTTGAGAGTTATTCGCTGGATCGTCGCGGCGACTTTGCTGAAACGTTGGTCGTAACTGGTACGGTACCGCGCGCGTGAGCAAGCGGTTACCACGCAACTATCCGCTTGCTCACGCGCGCGGTACTGCATCGGTATTCTATGAATCAGCCATTGGTTTACGTCATCATTTTGAACTTCAACGGCAGCCGTTGGTTGCCGCCCTGTCTGCAATCTCTGCGCGCGACGGAATACGCGAACTTCAAAACCGTGCTGGTGGATAACGCTTCCAGCGACGACAGCGTTGAACTGGTTCGCAGTCAATTTCCTGAAGTCGAAATCATCGTCAATCCCGAAAACCTGGGGTTTTCCGAAGGCAACAACATCGCGATCAGAAAGGCTTTGGCCGAAAACGCTGATTATGTGGTTCTGCTCAATCCTGATACGAAAGTTACGCCACAATGGCTCAGCGAGTTGATTGCCGTCGGCGAGCGGGAAAAGGAAATTGGCATACTCGGCGCGGTTCAACTGACTTACGATGGCGAAGAGTTCAACACCTGGACAAAAACGGCTTTGGCTGAACACCTTGATGAACTTAACGGAAAACCTTTTTTGTCCACGAAGACACACGAAGAAGACACGAAGGATGAACATAGCAACTCGTCTTTGCTTCGTGGTACTTCGTGTGACTTCGTGGAAGGCAGAAATTGGATTCCGGTCGAATGGGTCGAAGGCGCCTGCTTTGCCATCAAGCGCAAAGTCATTGAGCGCATCGGCTTGCTTGATCCGATCTACTTCGCGTTTTACGAAGAAATTGATTTCTGCCGCCGAGCCGCTTTTCAAGGTTACAAAACCGCCATCGTTCCGCTCAGCCGCATTCACCACTTTCGCGGCGGCAGTTGGGAAGCCAACGCCACGATCAAACGCCAGCGAGATTACCGCTGCGACCGCAGCCAGTTCATTTACAACCTGACCGACCCGCGCCGCTCGCTGGCGACAAACTTCGGCTGGTATCTAAGGACGCTGGCGACAAAGACAAAAGAAGCTGCAATCGCTTTCAGCCTGCCCAAAGCCTGGGATTTGGCGCGAATCCAGATTGATTTGCTTGGCAGCTTGCCGCAGCTTTTTCGCAAATGGCGGCATGATAGCAGCAGAGGGTGAGTTCGTTAGCGTTTCGCGGTCGTTGTGCTATAAACCGCCTGCCCGATTTCTTTCAGGGAGCCTTACCTGTGCCGAAAATTTTCATCAGCTATCGTCACGTCGAACCGGATCAAAGCCTGGCTGGCTTTTTGGTAGAGCATTTCCGGCAGAACGGCTTGGAAGTATTCATTGATCGCCAGATGCTGACCGGCACTCGCTGGATCGAAGAGATCGAAAGCCAGCTTCGGTCATCGGATTTTTTCGTCGTGTTGTTGTCGAAAGACTCCATCCGCAGCGCGATGGCTCGCAAAGAAGTCTGGAT
>JAGNMH010000563.1 GCA_017991275.1 Acidobacteriota bacterium | reverse complement strand
AGCTGACGCCGAACGAAGGCGACAGCGAACTCGTGCTTCGCAGAATCAGCGACGGCAAAGAGTGGCGTTTTCCGGTCGGCGAATCGCAAGGTTTCGGCGGCTTTCCCGGTTTTCCGGGAGCTTCGGCGGATGTCGCCTTCTCCGACGATTCCAAATGGTTTGCCTTCACGATTTCGCCGACTTTCAAGGAAGGCAAACGACTGAAGAAAGAGCGCAAGCCGTCGCAAAACAAAGTCGCCATCGTCAATCTGGCCACTGAAAAGAAGACCGAGTTTGACAAGATTCGCCGCTTTGGATTTTCCGGCGAAAATGCCGGATGGATTGCGCTGCATCGTTACGGAGCCGACGCGCCAGCCGGGCCGCCTGCTGCCGCTTCAGCAGCGAGCGGAACGTCTGCTCCTGAACGGGCGACCGGCTCCGATTTGATCCTGCACGAACTGGCGACTGACAACGAATTGAACATCGGCAACGTGGCCGATTTCGCCTTCAACAAGAAAGGCGACTGGCTGGCCTGGACGATTGATGCCAATGAAAAAATCGGCAATGGCTTGCAGGTTCGCAACATGGCCACCGGAGCCGTGTTGCCGCTGGACAGCGCCAAAGCCAGCTATCGGGGCTTGAACTGGACGGAAAAAGGCGAGGCTCTGGCCGCAGTCAAAGGCGTCGAAGACAAAGGATTCGAAGACAAACTTTACAGCGTAGTGGCTGTAAACGGCTTTGCCGCTGGCTCGCCGCAAAAAACGGTTTACGATCCTCAAACCGACAAAGATTTTCCAGCAGGCTTAACAGTCAGCCCGAATCGTCCGCCAACTTGGACTGAAGATTTCAGCGCGTTGATGTTCGGCATTCACGAAGTCAAAAAGAAAAAAGCCGACAAATCTGGTGACAAGCCTGATGCTCCGGCTGGCGCTCCTGCGGCTGCGGCCATGCGTCGCCCGCAAGAAGACGAGCCGGAAAAACCAGACCTGGTTTTGTGGCACTGGAAAGACGGACGGCTGCAATCTCAGCAGCAGGTCGAAGAACCGCGCGACAAGAATTTCAGCTATCTGGCGACTTATCGTCTGGCCGAAAAGAAATTCATCCGCTTGGCCGATGACGAAGTTCGCAACGTGACCGCCGCGCCGAAACAGAGATTCGGCATCGGCACGGACAACCGCGAATACGAAACGATGAGCAATTTGGACGGACGCCGTTATCAAGACATTTACGTCGTTGACCTGAAAACCGGCGCGCGCAAACTGGCCGTCAAAAAGAATCGTTGGAGCTTCGGAGCTTCGCCGGATGGAGCTCGTATGCTGTATCACGACGACGGCAATTTCTTCGTTTACGACATGGCTTCGGGACAGGCGACGAACATCACCAAAAACGTTCCCTCGGTTTTTTGGGATCAGGACGACGATCACAACGTGGTCAAACCGCCAACCAACATCATAGGCTGGACGAAGGACGGAGCTTCGGTGTTGATTTCTGACGAGTGGGATATTTGGAATGTGCCGGTCAACGGCGGCCAGGCTATTAACCTGACGATGAACGGCAAGAAAGAGAAAATTCGTTATCAAAGTCGTTACCGCATTGACCCCGAAGAGAAGGGAATTGATCTGACCGCGCCGATGTACGTTCGCGTTTACGGCGAATGGACGAAGAAAGCCGGAATCGGATTGATCGCCAACGGCAAACCCGGCGTGAAGATGTTGACCTGGGACGACGCCGGCTTCGGCGGATTGATGAAAGCCAAAAAAGCCGACACCTGGTTTTACACTCGTGAAACTCAGGCCGACGCGCCGGATTACTACGTCGCCGACGCTTCATTGACCGGCGGCAAAAAGATCACGACGGCCAACGCACAACAGAAAGATTTCTTGTGGTCATCGGGCGCGAAGCTGATTGATTACACTTCGGCCAAAGGCGACAAGCTGCAAGGCGCGCTGTTTCTGCCCGCGAATTACGAACCGGGCAAGAGCTATCCGACGATTGTTTATATTTACGAAAAGCTGTCGCAGGGGCTGAACAATTACACCCTGCCGACTTACAACGGCTTCAACAAAACCACGTACACCAGCAACGGTTACGCCGTGTTGATGCCGGACATCGTTTACAAAGTGAACGACCCCGGAATGTCTGCCGTCTGGTGCGTGCTGCCCGCGCTGGAAGCCGCCATCAAAACCGGCATCGTGGACAAAGATCACGTCGGCATTCAGGGGCATTCGTGGGGCGGGTATCAGACTTCGTTTCTGGTGACGCAAACCGATGCTTTCAGAGCCGCTGTGGCTGGCGCTCCGCTGACCGAGATGATTACGATGTACAACTCGATTTACTGGAATTCGGGCGGCGGCAACATGGCGATTTTTGAAAGCAGCCAGGGACGTTTCACCGGCAGTCCTCTGGATGTTCCCGAAGCTTATCAGCGCAATTCGCCGATCACACACGCCAAGAACGTCAAAACTCCGTTGGTCATTTTGCACAACGACAAAGATGGCGCGGTGGATTTCACTCAAGGGATTTTCTATTACAACACGCTGCGGCGGCTGCAAAAGCCCGTCGTCATGTTGCAGTACAAAGGCGAAAATCACGGCCTGCGAGTTCCGGCGAACATGAAAGATTACACCGTGCGGATGCGGGAATTTTTCGATTATCACCTGAAGGGTAAAGCGGCTCCGAAATGGTGGATCGAAGGCGTGCCGCTGCTGAAGCTGAAAGAGCATCTGGAAGAACGCGCTCCCGGCAAGCCAACGACGGTTGATCCGTTGAACGACGACAAGCAGTGATTCAATTAATCCACGAAGGGCACGAAGGGCACGAAGGAACACAAAGAGGATTTTTCTTCGTGATTCTTCGTGTCCTTTGTGGATGGAAAATGGGTTGCGAATGAAACCAGCATTGATCGGAATTCCCTGGGACGAAATGTCTTCGTTTATGCGCGGAGCCGCCGAAGCTCCGTCGCTGATTCGTGCTGCCTTGTTTTCAGAAGCTTCAAATAGCTTCAGCGAATCTGGCAGAGAAGTCCGACGCGAACTCTTTCACGACGCCGGAGATATCGAAGCCGTCAGCGGCGAAACGATGCTGGTGCGAATTGAAGCGGCGATTTCCGATTTACTGGATCAAGGCTTCAATCCGATTTCGCTCGGCGGCGATCACGCGGTGACTTATCCGATTCTCCGAGCCTTTGCCAAGAAATACCGGCGATTGAGCATCCTGCATTTCGACGCGCACCCTGACCTTTACGACAACTTTGAAGGCAATCGGTATTCACACGCCTGTCCATTCGCCAGGATTATGGAAGAAGGCCTGGTCGAGCGTCTGGTTCAAATCGGCATTCGCACGATGACCGACCATCAGCGCCAACAAGTCGAACGCTTCGGCGTCGAAGTCATTGAAATGCGCGATTATCGAGACGATTGGCCGATTGATTTCGACACGCCGGTTTATATCTCGTTCGATATTGACGGGCTTGATCCGGCGTTTGCTCCCGGAGTTTCTCATCGTGAACCGGGCGGACTTTCTTCGCGGCAGGCGATCAACACGATACTCAATCTGAACGCTGAAATCGTCGGAGCCGACATCGTTGAATTCAATCCGCGAATGGATGTTGCCAGATTGACCGAAACCGTCTGCGCCAAGCTGGTCAAGGAAATCGCTGCTCAAATGCTGGGTCAGTACCGCGACCAGTAGGGAGCGGGTTTGGTCAGCAAATACCCGCTTGCTACCGCGCGCGGTACTGATTCAGGAATCGTTATGAAACCTGTTGAACCAATTTTTGTCGCCGACCTGTTCGGCGAAATTCACGAAGAGTTGCTGACCTTGCTGCTCGGTTTGTCGGCTGAAGACTGGTATAAACCGACCGTTGCCGGTTCGTGGCAAGTTCGTGACGTCGTGGCGCATTTGCTGGACAGCGATATTCGGCGGCTGTCGTTTCAGCGCGATCAAGCTCCGATGGTTCCGCCGGAAACGCCGATTGAAAGTTACGCCGACCTGGTTGGTTTTCTGAATCAGCTAAATGCAGATTGGATCAAAGCGACCAAACGCATCAGTCCGCAGTTGCTGATCGAGTTTCTTTCAAACACTGGCAGGGAAGTCACAAAGCTTTTCAAATCGCTTGATCCGTTTTCGCCTGCGCTGTTTTCGGTCGCCTGGGCTGGCGAAGAAACTTCAGCGAACTGGTTTGACGTGGCGCGTGAATACACCGAAAAGTGGCATCACCAACAACAGATTCGTGACGCCGTCGGTGCTCCGCCGCTTTACGAAAAGAAGTGGCTGCATCCGGTGTTGGATGCGTTTGTGCGAGCCTTGCCGGTGAATTACAAATCCACGCCTGCCAATCCGGGAACTCAAATTTCGTTCGTCATCACAGGCGAAGCGGGCGGCGTCTGGACATTGGTGCGGCGAAACGACGATTGGCAATTGTTCGTCGGCGTTGCGGACAACGTAATTTGCCGAATCGAA
>JAGNMH010000562.1 GCA_017991275.1 Acidobacteriota bacterium | reverse complement strand
TATCTCCCTCCTATTTTCGGATTTCACAGAACCGTGTCTTGCCATAGGCCTGACTGTCATTACCGATTCCGTACGAACTTATAAGTTACTTGCCAAGTGAATCCAGGCCTTTTTGAAATCGCCCGGTATGCGACCTTTCGGCGCGCGCCAGTGTTTCAAACCACTCGGCTATTTCCTCAAAACCCTCTACGCGAGCTATGCGGGCATAACTCGGATACATCTCCGTATATTCGTAAGTTTCGCTGGCAATCGCAGATTTCAGATTTGCCTCAGTGCCGCCAATCGGTTCACCGGTCACCGGATCGCCAACTTCTTTCAGGTAATCCAGGTGGCCATGAGCGTGTCCGGTTTCGCCTTCTGCGGTATCACGAAAAAGCCCTGCAATGTCGGAATAACCTTCGATATCGGCTACGCGAGCAAAGTAAAGGTAACGGCGATTCGCTTGTGCTTCGCCCGCAAACGCCTGTTTCAAATTTTCGTGAGTTTTTGTTCCCTCAAGACCGGATAAAGCCATTGCTTATCTCCTATAAATTATCTGGACTTTAGTCCTCTCATCACCTTGCCTTTGGCTGCTTTTGTTGGCTTTGCCTGACAGTTTTCGCAAATGCCCACAAAATCCAGCCGGTGCTGTTCGATCTGAAAACCGCCAACATCAGCCGACCGTTCAACCAGTTTTGTCAGTTTCCGCTCAAGTTCCATTTCAACATCAGAGATGCCGTTACAGGCACGACAAACCAGATGATAGTGAATGCCTTTGACCACTTCGAAATGAGTGATAGCCATACCAAAATCCAATTCGCGCACCATTCCCTGCTCCACCAGAACGCGCAGGTTTCGGTAGACAGTCCCCAGGCTCAATCGCAAATGACGACGCTTGGCAATCTTGTAGACTTCATCAGCCGTCAAATGGCCGCCGTGAGTTTCAATGACCTCAAGGATCGCCTGGCGCTGTTTTGTGTTTCGGAAATTCATGAATGTTTGATTCGATACGCATCTTATTCGGTCAGTTTATGATCTGTCAATAATCAGTAATAAGAATAATTACTGATTGGAGAAGGTGACAAAAAAACTGACGCTTGTTAAGCGTCAGTTTTTTCTATATCCGATTAAGCAGAGAAGGAGGTGCCGCAGCCGCAGCCACCCGAAGCATTCGGGTTGTTGAAGGTGAAGCCGGATCCCATCACGCTGTTGACATAATCAATCTGGACATTTTCCAGGTATTGGGCGCTGAACATATCAACGAAAACACGCATTCCAGAGGCTTCGACAACTTCGTCGGTGGCCTGTGGAGCTTCTTCAATGTTCATGCCGTACTGGAAACCGGAACACCCGCCCGGCACCACGCGCACGCGCAGACCGCCATCGGCTCCGACGTTTTCAGATTCAATAAACTTCTTCACTTCGCCCAGGGCGCTTTCAGTCAGTGTCAGATTCATAATCTCGTTCTCCTTTTGAAGAGTTGGCAGGCATCGCTGCCCGCTGTTCAGGTTAAAGATGATTGCGTTATCTCTTATGGCTTCGAGGTCGCAGGCAACATTGCCGAACGACCACTTTGCCGAGCCAAAAGATAGCCACAGTTACAAAGAGCGTCAAATTACTTTTTCAAATTCAAAACCGGCAAAGCCTTGTTCGCTTTGATTGCCGCAATACTGGTCTGAGCCGCGACGTTTTGAGCGACGCTGGTAAAAGCTTTAGCCTGTGGGCTGTCCGGTTGACTGATAACAATCGGCACGCCCAGATCGCCACCTTCTCGAATGCTGACGGAAATCGGAACCGCTCCCAGAAAAGGAATATCGAAGTTCCCTGCCAGAGCTTCGCCGCCACCGTTGCCGAAGATGTAATATTTGTCGCCGTGAGCGCACTCGAAATAGCTCATGTTTTCGACCACGCCAAGCATGGGCACATTCAACTGTTCAAACATATTGTGAGCCTTCCGAACATCGCCTAACGCGACTTCCTGCGGCGTAGTCACCAGCACTGCTCCGGCAATCGAAACCATCTGTGCCAGACTCAACTGCACGTCGCCCGTTCCCGGAGGCATGTCAACGATCAGATAATCCAGCTCACCCCATTCAACCTGCCGCAAAAATTGCGACACTGCCGAAGTCAGCATAGGGCCGCGCCAGACGATGGCCTTGTCGCCGGGGTTCAGCAAACCGATGCTCATGGTTTTGACGCCGTGATAAACCGGCGGAAGAATCTTTTCGCCTCGAACCTGAGGCATATCGCGTCCGCCCATCATGATTGGAACGTTCGGGCCGTAAATGTCTGTATCAACGATGCCCACTCGCGCGCCCATCAATCCCAATGAAACAGCCAGATTAACCGCTACGGTTGATTTGCCTACGCCACCTTTGCCCGAAGTCACCGCGATGATGTGATTGATTCCGGCAATCTCGGCTTTATCCAACGAGCCGCGAGCCTTCGGAACTTCGGCGTCCATTTTGACTTCGGCGCGTTCAACGCCGGGGATGGCCATGACCGCCTTTTCGGCTTCAAACTTCAATTGGTCGCGAACCGGACAGGCAGGCGTAGTTAGCACGAATCGAAAGCCTACGATGCCACCACAAATTGAAACATCTCGGATCATGTTCAGCGTCACGATGTCTTTGTGCAGGTCGGGGTCTTTCACCGCCCGTAAAGCGTTAAGTACAACTTCTTCTGTAATTTCCTGTGCAACAGCTTCGGCCATTTTACTTTTTCCTTCTTCCTGAAATCTGTGTCAGTTCGCGCTGTACTATCCTGTATTCGCACTGTTGAGCGCCGTCTGTGATTCGGCATTCGCGGATAACTTCGCAACCAAGGGTTTCTCTGTAAACGCGAATTTCTTCCTCGCAGACTTGCGGATAAGCGACAGCAACGCTTTCGGTCGGGCAGTTGCGCTGGCGCAACCGATAACTGCCGTCTTTCATCTTTTTGACTTCGGCCAAATAGCCTTTGACGTTGATGACTTCAATTAAAGCATTGACCCGTTCATCAAAACTCAAATCCGTGAACTGTCCTTTCAACTGGCCGATCAACTCATCGGCTCGCGCGCTCAGGACTTTAAGCAAAGCTCCGTCGCCGAACTGGCGCTCGACGTGAACCAGGACTTCTTTAGCAAATTCGTCGTAAATGTGTGGGAAGAAACAGCGCGCTTTTTCCGTCAGCCTGTAAATAAATCGTGGGCGTCCGCGTTCGTGCCGCTCTTGTTCGTAAGCGATTAACCCATCGCTTTCCAGCAAGCCCAGATGACGACGAACACAGACCTTCGAAACTTTCAGCCTTTCGGCCAACTGTTCGACCCCCATCGCCCCATTGATCTTCAACAGATCCAGAATGGCGCTGCGCGATTCTTTTAAGATGTTTTCTGCTGACGTTACTGACACGATTTGGATGTTAGGAACTGGCTTCGCTTTTGTCAATCGTTTGGTTTCTAAAAGCTGAAACATTTACTCGCTTTTGGGTTTGCTGGGTCGCAGAATGCTCCATGCCAGATACGCGCCAAGCAAAACTGCGAAGAAAAAGCCAATCGCAAACATTGTCCCGGCCCAGCGTTCCCAACCAGGTGGGCGAAATACCGACAGCAGAATTGCCAAGCCCACAATAAACGCCGAGGCAATGACACCCAGAACCAGGCGGTTAGTCAGCCGTTCCAACCGTGCAATCAGCGGTTCAAAGGAGCCTGGTTTCATTCCGACTTCAAATCCGCCACGATCAATTTCGTTCAGGATATGGCGAAGCTGTTGCGGAATTTCAACGCCCAGCCGAGCAACATCCAGGCTGGCCTGACCGAGCTTTTTGGCCAACCGACGCGGAGAAAACAGCCGTAACATCATTTCATCAGCATACGGCGCGATGACTTCGGTCAAATGAAAATCAGGATCGAGTCGAGTTCCAATACCTTCGGCGATGATGATGGTTTTGACCAGCAAAGCCAGGTGCGGCGGGATGTGCAGCTTGTGCAATCGTATGATGGCAAAGGTTTCGTTGAACAGCGGCGCCAGTCGAACTTCGCCGAGCGACAAGCCGAAATACGGTTTGATCAAATGCTCCAGGTCGCGGCGCAATTCATTTCGATCCACGCGGTGTTTGACGACTTCCAACTCCAACACCGCGTCAGTCAACCGGTCGTAATCCTGCCGGGTTAATCCCAAAATCAAATTCGCCAGATAATCCTGCGTTCGTTCGTCAACCACGCCAACCATCCCGAAATCCACCAGGCCGAACCGTCCATCGGGTTCGACAAAGAAATTCCCCGGATGAAGATCAGCGTGAAAAAAACCGTCTTCAAAGATCATCTTCAAAATGGCTTGTGTCCCGCGTTTCGCCAATTCGGTTCGATTGACGCCGAATTCGTCCAGCGCGTTTAACTGGCTGACTTTCACGCCGACAATGCGCTCCTGAGTCAAAATCCGTGAAGTCGTTGTGTCCCAAAACACGCGCGGGATGTGAACAGTCTTGTCCGCCGG
>JAGNMH010000561.1 GCA_017991275.1 Acidobacteriota bacterium | reverse complement strand
GTTCGCATCGCCGATAACAACGATGGAGCGGCTGGCTGGATCGTTTCAGAAAATCTGGGGAACGATGCTATCGCGCAGAGCAACGTTCCATTGGCCGGAGCCGCAACCGCCTATCGCGCCGTAGGGTATGACCATACCGCTCGTATCATCCGACCATACCGCGCAGCACAACGACCGAGTGGAAATAGGGAAGTGAGAGGTTGCGGATAGCAACGGAGGCCAGAAGTTGTCCGTCGGTGCTGTTCGGTGATGGAGCGATGCTGCAACATTCGTGGCTTGTCTATCCCGCCCTGGCTTTCCCCTGGCATCCTCAACGTTCAACTACTTGTTCTGTTGCCTCGCCACGTCGGCACCTGTCGCTGCTCGCTAAAACCGAATTTCAACGTCATACAATATTGTCGTTGTTCACGCGGGCGTCGCTGGTGAAAATGTCTGTTTCAAACTCTGGCAAATAGGCCATAGCGCGTGTCACAAGTTGTTCTTTGGAACTGCTTCAGGACTGAGCTGCGGGCAGGAGCGTTGCAATGGTTTTCAGGAAAATGATTTCCCGTAAGGCTGCACAATAGGGAAGCAAAAGGTCTGTGGTCAGGAAAAAATGATTAGCGGAAAGATAAAGCGGCGAAGGAATTTGGTTTAGTGAGTTGCACAGGGACTCTCGTTGGGGAGTCAGCATGCTCAGAAAACGTCAGGACGAGAGTTCTGACAGTCGCCTTCGCCGCATCGTTTGGGTCTCACGGCTGTAAGACCTCAACTTAATTATCAATGACTGTTCAATGGCCTAGGTTTAGGAATTTTGGAGCGGGAGACGGGATTTGAACCCGCGACTTCGACCTTGGCAAGGTCGCACTCTACCACTGAGTTACTCCCGCTTAGGAAGAAACTTTTTACCGAAGCATCCACGTTTTGTCAACGGGGTGCCCAAAGAAATATCCTGTGGTATTCAGGACTTTTCCGAATTCCAACTGCTTCGCAGGAATTGCTCTTCGGTGAAATAACCCCGAAGCAATGAGGTTTCCGGCGCTTTGTTGACGGCTGCAATTATTGCAACGACATCATAACGATACGGTTCAATCTGAACTGCCATTAAACGACGATAAAGCCTGGCAGTGCGAACAATGTGGCGTTGTTTTCGGAGATCAACGGCGGCTTCCGGTGCGGCAACGTCAGTTCGCGTTCTGGTTTTTACCTCCACGAATGCCAAAGTAAATGGTTTAGTCGTTTCATCGTAAGCCACAATGTCAATTTCACCTGTGATCTGGCGACCTTGCAGACTGTAACCAATCGGCAGAACAAAGTTGGTCGCAACAATTCGGTAACCGTGCTGTTTCAGATATTCGGCGGCCAACTGTTCGCCCTTTTGACCAAGTTCCAAGTGGGAAGCGCGCGGTTGGTCTATGAGTTTTCGTGGATTCAAGAGTTTCAAATTCATTTCTATCAACTCATCCCACCCAAGTTTTGAAATTCAGACGCGATGGGTATACTGCAAAGCCTTCACAGTAATCAACTCAACAGACATAAAGGCAATCAAGCAGATGAACTCAAAAAATTCAGTTATCTTTTTCGTCGTTTTGGCGAGCATAGTAATCTCGATTTCAGCGATGGCTCAAACCAGCCCCCACGGTTCCGGTTCGATGACCGGTTCCGGTTACATTCCTCAGCGGGTTTTTGATTCCGGTGAAAAGCGATTTAGTGACTTTGAAGCAATGATGATGGAGTTGACCCGCGCCGATGTTGTCTTTGTCGGCGAACAGCATGATGATCCCGCCACGCATAAACTTGAGCGTGCCATTTTGGAAGGTTTATTGCGGCGAAAAATCGGCGTTACTGTTTCTCTGGAGATGTTCGAACGCGATGTACAGCAATCGCTCAACGAATACCTGACAGGAAAGTTAAGCGAGGAAGCTTTTTTGAAAGCATCGCGCCCGTGGCCTAGATACGCGACGGATTACCGTTCGTTGGTAGAAATTGCTCGCGCGCACAACTGGCCGGTCGTCGCCAGCAACATTCCGCGCCGGCTGGCGTCGCAGATTTCACGGCAAGGTTTGGATTCAATCAATGCTTTACCGGAAGCCGACCGCAAGATGGTTGCGGCCCAGCATCAATGCCCAATGGATGATTATTTCAAACGCTTCACCGAAGCGATGAATGAACATCCGGCTGGCGACCCAAAAGCAGGCGATAAAAAGGAAGAGAAGAAGGACGAAAAGAAAGTCGCCGAAGAAAAAGCCATGGTCGAACGCTTTTACTTCGCGCAATGTCTGAAGGACGAAACCATGGCCGAAGCAATTGCCGCCGCTTCGCCGACTTCCAATGGCTCGCAAACGAAAAACATTACTGTTCATTACAACGGAGCTTTTCACAGCGATTACAAACTTGGCACGGCTGCGCGAGTTATTCGCAGAATGCCTAAAGCTAAAATCAAGATCGTTTCAATCGTACCGGTCGAAAACCTGGATTCGATCAATGCCAACGAATATCGCAAGCGTGGAGATTTCGTCATCTTCTGTTTGAAACCTGCTGTTGTGAAAACGGAATCCGCTAAATGAATGAAGCCCGATTCCCAAAGCTAGTTGAACTAATTTTTTCTGGAAGAAAACTGCTTTCGCGTTCGTTGCGTATTAGATTGACGATGAGGTCTAATGCTGAGCGTTTTGAACTACAAGTTTCGATAAACCACTTCACCTAGGAGGCAAGAGTAATGCTCAAGAAGATTTTCGGATTGAGCCTGTTGACGTTTGCGCTGACTGTGTCCGTACTGGCCCAGCAAGCAACTCAACCGGCTGGCCAATCCGCCGCTCAACCACCTGCGATCAAGACTCACTTGAAGGTCGGTGATGCCGCGCCCGATTTCACATTACCGGGCACGGACGGCAAGACTTACAAGCTGTCTGATTTCAAAGGCAAAAAAACAGTAGTGCTGGCCATTTTCGTGCTGGCATTTACCGGTGGCTGAACGCGCGAAATGAAGCAGTATCAGGCTGATATTGCAAAATTTGCGGACGCAGACACTCAGATTTTCGGACTTAGCGTAGACAGCGTTCCGGCGCTCAAACACTGGTCTGAAGAACTGGCACCGGAAACCAAAGGGCTGAGCTTTCCAATGCTCAGCGACTTCAAACGAACGGTCGTCAAACAGTACGGCGTTTTCAACGAAGGCACAGGGTTTGGCATGCGCGCTACCTTCGTCATTGATAAAGACGGAATTCTTCGCCACATCGAAGAGGGCAACAGCGCCGTGAACCCGGCTGCCGCTTTTGAAGCGTGCAACATGCTCAAGAAGAAATAACCTTCAAAACAGTCAAAAGGCAAAAATCAAATGGTCGAAGCGATGAAAGAAAGCTCTTTCATTTTTGACTTTTGAAATTTGCCTTTTGCCTTTTGATTTCAACATTATGATCGGACAAACAGTTTCTCGTTATCGAATCCTGGACAAGATCGGCGCAGGCGGAATGGGCGAAGTTTTCCTGGCTGAAGACAGTTCGCTTGGCCGCAAAGTCGCCATCAAGGTTTTGCCTGAACGGTTCACTCTGGACGCTGATCGCGTGCGCCGCTTTGAACAGGAAGCCGTTTCCGCTTCCAAACTCAATCATCCGAACATCATCACGATTTATGAAATTGGGAAACACGAAGGCGCGCATTTCATCGCAACAGAATTCATCGAAGGCGAAACTTTGCGTCAGCGCATGAATGCCGAGCCGTTGAGCTTGCCTGAGACTCTGGATGCAGTGATGCAATCAGCCAGTGCGTTGCAGGCCGCTCATAGCGCAGGGATTGCTCACCGCGACATCAAGCCGGAAAACATCATGTTGCGCCCGGATGGTTACGTGAAACTATTGGATTTCGGATTGGCCAAACTGACAGAACAGACCTCGACGGGCGATTTGGCGAATGATGATGCTGCGACCAAATCGCTGTTTGAAACTCAGCCTGGAATGGTTATTGGAACCGTGGCTTATATGTCGCCTGAACAGGCTCGCGGCCAGCGGGTTGACGGGCGGACGGATATTTTCAGCCTGGGCATTGTGCTGTACGAAATGATCTGCGGGCAGCGACCGTTCACGGGCGGAACCATCAGCGACATGATCGCGGCTTTACTGGTCAGTGAACCTGCGCGGTTGTCTGAACGGCTGCCATCGGTTCCGGCGGAACTTGAACGGATAGTCAGCCGCATGCTGGTCAAAGACCGTGAGCAGCGTTATCAAACTGCTCAGGAAGTGTTCAACGATTTGCGGCGAGTCAAAGCTCGCCTGGATTTGGCAGAAGAAGAGGATGCAGAAGATGAAGATTCAGAGACGGCTTTGCTTGAACCTTTGACGGCAAAGCTGGCTTCTCAACCACAGGCTTTCGACAGCCAGCCGACAACACAGAACTTCGCGACGAATATTGCGCCTGCTGTTTCGACTGCCGAAAGTCGAAATGTGCCTTCTCAAAGTTACGAAACCAACATCGCTCCAATTTCAGCCGCGA
>JAGNMH010000560.1 GCA_017991275.1 Acidobacteriota bacterium | reverse complement strand
CCTTCTTCGAATTTCTCAATTTTGTAAGCAAGTTTGCGGCGGCCCCAAGGCTCGATCTTGGTGATCGTACCGCCACGATCGGTAACGGCGTGTTCGATTTGGGTGGTTAGCTTGTTTATATCTTCGTCGGTTGTATTTGGCGAAGATATAAACATCAGTTCGTATGTTCTCAATTCAATCCTCCTTGTGGATTATAAAGCCTGTTAGCGTAAGGCCAGCAGGCAAGGAGCAATGTGCTGCAATTTTGAATATGCGGCACATCAACTTCAGTTATATTTCGACATCGCCTCTGCGATGCCGTTTGTCAAAATAACTTCAACGGCGTCAGCCGCCAGCGCCACCATTTCGGCCAGCGCATTTCGATCTTTTTTCGGGAATTCTGAAAGAACGAAGTCGGCAGCATTGGTGATCGGATGATCGCCTGGTGCAATCCCCAATCTGACCCTCGGAAAATCCTGAGTACCGAGTTTGGCGATCAGAGATTTTAATCCGTTTTGCCCGCCAGCACTGCCTTTGGGGCGAATGCGAATCCTGCCGAATGGCAGAGCCAGATCATCGCTGATCACCAAAACCCTGGCGGCATCGGCTACTTCGTGCTTTTGTTTCAATGCGGCGACCGCAGAACCACTCAGGTTCATGAAGGTTTGCGGTTTGACCAGCATGGCAGATTCGCCCCCAATCATAGCTCGCGTCGTCAAAGACTGACATTCAGGGGTGCGAACGTCGCGCCCGGCTCGTCGGGCTAATTCATCAATGACCAGAAAGCCGCAATTGTGGCGAGTCCATTCATATTCCTTACCGGGATTGCCTAAACCGACGATCAGCCACATGCATTTGGGATTTCAGACCACAGAATGCGGACAATCAACCGATGATCCGCATCCCGCAATCATTACTACTTCTTCTCTTCAGGTTTGCCCTTTTTCACGACTTCCGGCTCAGCGGCTTCTGTGGCTTCTGCGGCTTCTTCAACCCGAGGTGAAACAACCGTGGCCAGAACCTTGTTCGGATCATCAAGCAATTCAACCTTATCGCCAAGGCTCAAATCCTTAACGCTTAAATGATCGCCAAGTCCGAGGTTGGTCACATCAACTTCAATTACTGAAGGCAAATCGGCTGGCAGACAGCGAATTTCCAACGAATGAGTCGGAACGTCCAGAATTCCGCCAAAATTTTTGACGCCATCGGCTTCGCCGATGATCTTTATCTTCACTTCAAATTTTGACGTTTCCGTCAGCGAAATACGCATCAGATCGGCATGCACCAAAAATCCTTTGACAGGGTCAATCTGGACATCTGCGATTTTGACCGGACCGGCGCTGCCTTCCACGTCTAAGGTGAAGATGACATTGCGTCCGTGGTGGCGAATCAATGCGGCAAATTCGCGCTTGGGCACTGTGGCGCTGGTGGCTTCACCACCTCCGCCGTAAACAGTGACAGGAACCAAATTGGCGGCGCGCAAACGGCGCGACGCATTTTTGCCAAACTCAGATCGGTTTTTAGCATTTAATGAAATGCTGTTATCGAAGCTCATAACTCTCCCTTTTGATGAATTCGCAGAGGCAAATTCAAATCTTCGTATTTCAAATTCTCAAATGAACAGCCTGCTGACCGAGCTTTCTTCGTGAATTGACTTGATCGCTTCGGCAAGCAACGGCGCGATACTCAAATACTCAAACCTGGACGGATCACAATTTTCTTTCGGTGGCATAGAGTTGGTCGTCATGACCTTTTCCAGAGGCGAATCGCAAATTCGTTGAATTGCATTCCCCGAAAGAACTGCGTGAACGCAACTGGTCATAATCCTCTTGGCGCCTTTTTTGTGTAGCGCATCGGCAACTTTTGTCAGAGTGCCCGCCGTGTCAACCATATCGTCAACTATCAAAACATTGCGCTCTTCAACCTGTCCGACGATGTGCATGACTTCCGCTTCCGAATGGCCGGGTTGCGATTTGTCGCGCCGTTTGTCAACGATGGCAAAATCGGCGTCAAGTCGTTTTGCATAAGCCCGCGCTCGCTCGGCTCCGCCCGGATCAGGCGCAACCACAACCAAATCTTCAATCGGGTGTTCAGTGAAGTATTCAATCATCACCGGCGCGGCAAACAGATGGTCAACCGGAATATCGAAAAACCCCTGAATTTGCGGCGCATGCAGGTCAACCGTCAACACTCGATTGGCTCCGGCTGTGGTAATCAAATTCGCCACCAGCCGGGCCGAAATCGGAATTCGCGGCCTGTCTTTTTTATCACCGCGCGCGTAACCGTAATAAGGAACGACGGCTGTGATGCGATCTGCCGATGAACGCCGAAAAGCGTCAATCATAATCAACAGTTCCATCAGGTGAGCATCCACCGGCGGACAGGTTGATTGAACAATAAAGACATCGCCGCCTCGGACATTTTCCAGAATCTGAAAGTTGAACTCTCCGTCAGGAAACCGCGTTGTGTTGGCGCGGCCAAGTTCAATCCCAAGATACTGGCAAATTTCCTCAGCCAACGAACGATGGGCGTTGCCAGAAAAGATTTGCAGGCTTTTCACGACTCTCTATAAATGGCGATGAGTGCTGAACACCTTAGTGATTGATTTTCATTTCCTCACTCGGTACTCAGCACTCACCGCTGAATCTGTGGCTGGGGAGGAAGGATTCGAACCTTCGAATGGCGGCTCCAAAGGCCGCTGCCTTACCACTTGGCGACTCCCCAGCAAACTTGTACTTTGCGATTTTAATTGCGAATTGAGTCACGCAAGAAATCCTTGCGAAAACTCCCACGATGTCTGCTTCGGATTTTCTTCAACAAGCGGCAAACTTTCAAAAGCTCAAACCTGAATATCTGCCAACGCTTGTCGGTAAATTTTTTGGTATTCATCACGGCCAAGCGTGCGTGCCGGAGCGCACCACCAACCGTTCTGACTCAATTCGCTTTGCGCGTCGTTTCGCGCCTCGCTGCTGTCAAAGATCGCAAATATCGTCGAGCCGCTGCCCGACATCAAAACTCCACTTGCGCCTGCCTGCTTCAGCCTGTCTTTTATCTCGCTAAGCAGCCCGTGACGAGCAAGAACTGGGGGTTCCAGGTCATTATGAAGTCGAATTTGCTCGTTTTGGGTTGTTACGGCAGCGTAAGCGGCCTCGAAAGAAGTCGGCATCTTAGTAATGGCTCTGGGGTTTGTCAACTCAGGCGGCAAAGCTCCGTAAACTTCGCGTGTCGGCACTAAAATTCCGGCATTCACCAGCAATAAATTGTTGGTTTCGATGTCAGCCAGCGGGTAAATTTCGTCTCCGCGTCCTACTCCCAGACAGGTTCCGCCAACGAAAAAGAACGGCACATCGGCTCCAAGCTTCGCTGCAAGCGAAAACAGGTCGCGCGGCTCAAGCTCTTTTTGCCAAAGTTTCTGCAAAGCAATGAACGTCACCGCCGCGTTGCCGCTGCCTCCACCCAACCCGGCTGCAGTCGGAATCCGTTTGTTGATAGTTATACGAATTCCCTTGTTGATTCCTGTGAAGTCTGCGAAAAGTCTTGCCGCTCTATGAACCAGATTGGTTTCATCACAAGGCACGTCGGGATGATCGCAAACAACCTCAATTCCCTGATCCAGCAACTCAAAGGTCAACTCATCTGCTACGCTAATCGTTTGCAGCAAGGTGCGGAGTTCATGGTAACCGTCCGAGCGCTTGCCCAGAATTTCCAGCGTCCAGTTGATCTTGGCAAATGATGGTAGAGTCAGTTGCATTCAATTTCGATTAGGCAGCTTGTTCTGCTGCTACAGCTTCCAGCGCCACTTCCCAGCTTTTGTAAAGCTCCGCGATGCGAGCTTCCTGAGCCTGATACTTTTCGCTCAACTCAAACAGCTTGTCTTTGTCGCGGGCGACTTCTTCGGTTGAAAGCAGCGCGGTCAATTCCTGCAGTTCGGATTCAGCAGCGTGAAGTTCGGCTTCTATCTCCGCCGGATTCGGAGCTTTCTGACGAGATTTGTTCGTCTTGTTCTGCTTTGGAGTCTCGGTTTTGCGGACTGCGCGCTCGGCTCTCTGCACCTCGATTTCCGCAGCCTGCTGTTCAGCCAGAGTGCGGTGATGGTCTTCGTAAAATTCGCTATACCCGCCATCGAAGTATTCAACGCCGTTGTCGGTAAAAGCCAGAATTTTGGTGGCAATTCGGTCAAGAAAGTAGCGGTCGTGCGAAACGGTCACTATAGTTCCGTCAAACTCATTCAGGGCAGCTTCCAGAGCTTCGCACGAAGCGATGTCCAGATGGTTGGTCGGTTCATCAAGCACCAGCACGTTGACGCGCGAGTAAATCAGCTTGCCCAAAGCCAGCCTGCCTTTTTCACCGCCAGAAAGCGCCACGACGGGTTTGAACACATCGTCGCCGGAAAACAAAAACCTGCCTAGAAACCCGCGCAGTTCACCGTCGGTAATCGCAGAGGAAGCGACGGTTCGCAGTTCTTCAATAACAGTGTTGCGGTCATCTAC
>JAGNMH010000030.1 GCA_017991275.1 Acidobacteriota bacterium | reverse complement strand
TCTCCTGACGTTCCTTCGCTTTGAACTTGCGGCTTGGGGGATCGAGCTTCGAGTTCAGAAAGAAATTCAAATCAACTGAATTGCCTTCGATGGCGGATGAATATACCGCTGAAGCTTCGACCGAGAAACGAATCGTCGGATGATTGTTGCGTGAAATGAACTCTGACCAACACTTTGACGGGCGCGCCGAAGCCAGCGCGCGCAGCCATTCGTCAAAATATGTCCGGTCGGTAATTTTCATCAGCTAACTCTTGGTCACGACTTTGCCGTCGCGCAATCGAATGACACGGTCGCAGTGTTCGGCGGCTTCTTCGTTGTGAGTGACCATCAAGATCGTGGTGTTGAATTCGCTGTGCAGGTCGTCCAGCAAAGCCAGAATTTCTTCGCCGGTTTTGGAATCCAGATTCCCAGTCGGCTCATCAGCCAGCAACACCGGTGGCTGAAAGATCAACGCACGAGCGATGGCTATGCGCTGGCGCTCTCCGCCGGACATTTGATCGGGGCGATGCGTCGTTCGTTCGCCAAGCCCGACTTTTCCCAACATCGCTGAAGCTCGGCTGTCGGCTTCTTTCTTGGAAGCGCCGCTCAGGCGCAAAGGCAAGGCGACATTCTCTAAGGCTGTCAACGTTGGCAACAGATTGAAAGTCTGAAAAACCATACCAATTTTTTCGCGCCTCAATCGAGTCCGCCGGTCATCATCCATCGAAGCGATGTTCGATCCATCAATCCTGACTTCTCCAGAAGTCGGTTCGTCCAAACCACAAACCAAATTCAGCAACGTAGATTTGCCTGAACCTGACGGCCCCATCACTGCGACACGCTCACCACGTTCTATACGTAGGCTGACGTGATCCAGAGCGTAAACGACTTTGCCATCGCCGTATTCGCGCGACACATTTTCAAGTTGAATCATTGACCGGATTTCCTAGCAGAAAGAGTTTCAGCAAGTAGGTAAAGATTCTTCCACAGCCAATTCGTAATGTCACGACTTCCGCCAGTGAAAGAAAAGACAAGAACTAAAAGCTTCTGACCGCAGACTTGAAAATTACCACTTACAAGTTGTGTACCTGCGTCTCTTTCTTTGCCTCGAATAGAGTCGCAACCACCATCGAGATAACCTGTTACTGGCGCAACCCCATTATTCCAGCAATGTTTTTGCCATTTCCTTTTAGGAACAATGATTGCTACAGCTTCGGCCGTATAAATCCCAGTAAGATCGTCGCATCCGCGACAAACAGTTGGGCGAGCCATTTAAGCTTGCGCTTTCTATCTTGCATCCCAAGAAAGCGCGCTAATAAATGACTCGCCCTTTTTTTTAGCCAACCTATTCATCCACCTATTTCAGCCGAGGCACATGAACAGTAAACGACACGGTGAGCACTTTGTCCTTACGCTGGAACTGCGACCAGATGCGGTAATTACCAGGCCGCGGAAAGAAAGTGTCGAACACCACATCAGGTTTACAGCTAAGCTTGTTGCGCTCATCCATGGTCAGGTCTTCTGGAATCATCTCGGTCGGATGTGAATGCAGGTAATCTGTGCCGTCTTCGCTCAGGATCAATGTGTGTCCCCAGGCTCCCAGATAAGGTTTCAAATCGTCCACCGGCTGCCCGGTCTTTTCGTCAGTGAGGTGGTAGCGCAATTCGGCTGACTTTCCTGAAAAAGGCTCAGCCGGTTCAAATTTCAACTCGAAACGAGTGCCATCAACCACTCTGATCAGTCTGTCGCCAACTGGTTTGTCGGGAATCAATCTGGCTTGAGATGAAATCAAATCGCCTTTGAATCCCGCCGTCACCAAATTGTGATGCGTTACTTGCGGGGTGCCGCCGTTCGGGAAAAAGTCGCAGAAGATTCTGTAATACCCGGCCTTTGGCAGGCTGGTTTCAATCGTGAAACTGCCATCCGTCTGTTTTTCAGGATGGATATGCTGAAACTCTTCAAAGTCCTGACTGACGACAAACAGGTGAAGAAGCATATCGTGCAAAGTATTGAACTGTGTGATCCGCTTGCCGGTTGAAGGGTGAAATATAGTGAACCGGAACTTGATTTTCTGCCCTGCTCGCGGCGGCGAAGGAGTGGTTTGAATCTTAACGACAAAGTCACTGGATTCAGGCGGAGCAGCCTTGACCAACTTCATATTGCACTTCGGGCAATTACCTGGCTTGTTTGAAACGACGTCGGGGTGCATAGGGCAAACATAAAAGTCATCGCTGCCGATGGCTCCGGCCTTTGTCGCCACCAGCTTCATATTGCACTTCTGACACTTGCCGGGCAGCTTAGAGTTCACATCCGGATGCATCGGACAAACATAAACGATCTGGTCGGGCGGTTGCTGTTCCTGACCAAAGACCGGTAAACCGACAGCAGCAACAGCCAGGCTGCTTTTCAAAAAATCTCTGCGATTACTACTCATAAAACGACCTCATTACAGCTTACTTCTCGGCGGCTGCCTGCAAACGCAGCCGCAACTTTTCCATATCTCCGGCGACTGTGCGCGTTCCGGCAAACAGCACTGCCGCCAGAATCAGAGAAACCAATGGAGCGACAAAAAATGCTTCGTGCAAACCAATTGCTCGAAATTCCGCCGGAACCAATTTCACATCAGAAAATACCTGCCCGGCTTTTGCAGCAGCATTCAGGGCGCGATTGTCGCTGATCATTCCCAAAATCTTGGAGCCAAAAGCACCGCCAAGCACATACATTGCAAAGAAATACAGCGCCATGGCCGTGCCTCGTAAATGAGGTTCCACCACATCCTGAATCGCCGGGTATACCGTCACGTAGTAAATGTAAAACAGCAGCCAGCCCATTCCCATCAAAACGGTAAACATCACCATTTGGTCTTTTGGCAGACTCAGCGCAGCCAAAACCAAAGGTGTCGAAATCAGCAATGAAAGCGCAGCCACAAGCATTCGCCCGTTGGCTCTTTTTTTACGAACCCAATCAGCCATCAAACCACCAACCAGCAACCCAACCACGCCTACCGCTCCCAGGACTATCGCGGCAATGTTATTCGCGCTTTTCAAACTCATGCCGTAATAGCGAACCAGGTACAGCGGCATGTAAGCGTTCACGGCGTAAGCGTTAAAATTGTGCAGTGCCCCCGCCAGTATGATCCACCACATAGTTGGAATGCTCAACACACGACGGTAGGGCGAAACCCCGTCGTCATAAACCGGCACTTGAACAGCTTCCGAAGCGCCGCGCGGCAGTTCTCTGATCTTCAGTGCCAATAGCGCAAAGATAAATCCCGGAATTGCAGCAATAATGAATGCGCGTCGCCAACCGTAAGCCTGCCCGATCCGACCACCGAACATATTGCTGAGAAAAATTCCTATCGGCAATCCAAGCATGAAAATTGCCATTGCCCGCGCTCGCTTGTTGACCGGAAACATGTCGCCAATCAACGAATTCCCTGCCGGAGCGCAACTGGCTTCGCCAACGCCGACTCCCATTCGCACTGCAAACAAAGACCAGTAACCTCGCGCCCAACCACTGGCAGCAGTAAACAAGCTCCAAACGGCCACGCCTACGCCCAAAATTCTGGGACGATTTCCACGATCAGACCACCTTCCCAACGGAACTCCGACAGCCGCGTAAATTAATATAAACGCAGTAGTTATGTCTCCATAATCCGAATCGCTCATCTTGAACTCAGCGATCATCAACGGAGCCACAGCCGCCGCAATCTGGCGGTCGAAAAAATTCAAGGTGTTAATGCCGAATAAAACTGCCAGCGCGAACCAAGCCTGTTTTTCAGTAGTTTGATTGTTGTTCATGGTGGTTGGTGATTGGTGCTTGGTAGTTGGTAAATCGTGGGGTTGGCGAGGCTGCTTAACCAACCACCAACTACCAACACCTGAATTTCTACTTGCCGTTAAAATTGGGTTTACGTTTTTGCAGGAACGCAGAAACGCCTTCTTTGAAATCTTCAGATCGAAAACAATCGCCCTGACCGACAGCTTCAAATTCCAGCGCGGTTGCCAGATCGGATTGCAAGCTGGCGTTCAAACCGGCTTTTATTTTACCCAGAGCCAATCCGGGAGCAGCGACAAGCTTTCTGGTCAGTTCGTCAACAGCTTCATCCAGACGATCCACAGGCACAACACGATTGATCATCCCCATTTCGAAGGCTTGTTGCGACGAAATCGGCTCGCCAAGCGCCATTAACTCAAATGCTCGGCAATAACCAATTGCTCGCGGCAGGAAGTAAGTGCCGCCTCCATCCGGCATCAATCCGATTTTGACGAATACCTGTCCGAAAAATGCTTGATCCGAAGCGACAATGAAATCCGCGCCCAGCGCGTAATTGCAGCCGACTCCGGCTGCATGACCATGGACCCGTGCAACAATGGGCTTCGGCAAATCGCGCATGGCCTGAATGCCAGGATTGACTCCGGCGCGAAGTGAGGCCGTTACGTCGTGCGCGCCAATATCGCCGCCTGCCATCCCCTGAACATCAGCCCCGGCACAAAAAGCTTCGCCCGCTCCTGTCATAACAATGACCTTGGTTTCGTCCGTTGCGGATCGTTTGATTTCATCGCCAATGAACTTAAAGGCTTCAAAATCCATGGCGTTGCGCCGCGCGGGATTATTGAAGGTAATCCGTTTGACGCCATTTTCCAGCGAGACCAGAACTTTGTCTGACACTGCCGACTCTCCTATCTGTTTGGTTGTGTTGAAGAAAAGGTGGAACGAAAAGCGGGCGCATTTTGGCTTAGCAGGCTGAGTTTTACAACCAGATATAAATATCAATCCCCGCGAATGGCGACAACCGGATCGAGTTTTGACGCTCTGATCGCAGGCCACATTCCGGCTATCAGCCCTACTGAAGCGGAAGTGAGAAAGCCAACCAATACTGCCCACATAGGCACTGCGGCTGGAAAATCAACGATGAGTTGAAGCGCCAGGGCGAACAGGAACCCAAGCGCAATGCCTATGATTCCGCCGAAACCTGTCAAGGTGATGGCTTCGATCAAAAACTGGGTCAGCACGTCTCTGCGTCTGGCGCCCAAAGCTCTGCGAATCCCAATTTCCGATGAACGCTCCGTCACGGATACCAGCATGATGTTCATCACCCCCACGCCTCCGACCAACAATCCGGCCAGAGCAATTGGTACAACCAAGGCCGCCAGCGCGACGATGATTTGCTGAACGACTTCAAAGACCTGTTCGGCGCGGTTAGCTCCAAAATTGTTTTCAGCATCGTTCGGGACGTTACGCCGAATGCGGAGCGTCGTTGTCACCTGTTCGATGACTTCATCAACCTTGCCAGCCGGAGCGCGCACGACGATAGCAACGCCTTCAATCTCCGGATACTGTTTGGCCAGAGTCTCAAACGGGACGTAAACGATTCGTTCGTCCAGTTCGTCGCTGCCTATTACTCCTTCACCAGAAGCCTTTGTCAGCACGCCAATGACACGATAAATGCGTCCGTCAATTCTCACTTCCTGATCCAGTGGGTTTGTGCCTTCGAATAACTGAGCAGCTATTCCCTGACCAATGACGCAAACCTGCACGCGATTTTCACGCTCAGCAAAAGTGAAAAACCTGCCGCGTTCGACGCTGACCGAAACGATTTCCGGGAAGTTTTCCCAAACTCCCAGAATCAGAGGGTTGATCGCTTCGCGGCCACGCGCCGTCATCGAAGCCTTGTTTGCCGAAGGTCCATAACTGCCGCGAATCTTTTGCGGAGAAACAGCTTGCGGTTTATCCAGCGCCGCCACGGCCAGGGCGTCTTCGTAAGTGAGGTCTTTTCGCTGCCGCTCTTCGGGAGAAGGCCGCCGAAACGATGGGCCAATCTTTTCTTCCTTCGTAAAGTAAATAACGTTCGGCGCGCTTTTTTCGCTGACCGCCGCCACACGGGCAGACAATCCAGTCAGCACTGCGCCAACCATGACAACGACAGCCGTACCTATCACCACACCAAGCAAAGTTAGCGCCGACCGCAGCTTGTGCGTTCGCAAGCTGTCAATAACCGTCATAAAAATGTCTTTGAGAATTTGTTTTTGCATTTTATTTGTGCGCTAAGTCATGGGCTGCAAAGGTCAGTCCTTCCTGCTTCCACTCACCGCCCCCCTATTCTTTCCTCAACGCTTCAATTGGACTCAATCTCGATGCTCGACGGGCTGGAAAGACTCCGAAGACCACGCCGACAGTGCAGGAAATCAGCACCGCAGCAAACAAGGCCCACAAAGGAACAGCAACAGGAAAGCCGCTCAGTCTTGCCGTAGCCCAAACCAAAGCAGTTGAAATCAGCATCCCAACCAGACCACCAGCCAATGTCAGCAACGAGGATTCCAGTAAAAATTGCGCCAGAATGTCTTTGCGCCGAGCGCCTATTGCCAACCGGATGCCGATTTCGCGCGTTCGTTCCGTCACAGAAGCCAGCATCATGTTCATCACAACAATGCCGCCAACTCCCAGAGCAATGGCCGTCAATGGATAAAGCACAGAGCCGACAATTCTGGTCAATAAATTGGTTACTGCTTCGACGCTCTTGGCCGTGGTGATGCTGAAATTGTCGTTATCGCTATAGCTCAAACGACGCTGAGTTCTCATACCGAAACGCACGATTTCTTCGACTTGTTCGTTCGGAACATTCACGCCCGGTTTGGGTTTGACAAGCATGGCAATCGAACGCGAACGCGCGCCAAACACTTTGGCAAAAGTTCCAAGTGGAATCTGAACAAAACCATCCTGCGAAGCTCCGAACGAAGAGCCGCGCGGAGCCGCCACGCCAATAACTTCATATTCAGCGGAACCCAACTTGATAAATTGCCCAAGGGCTTCGCGATCCGGGAAAAGAAATTCATCTACGTCAGAACCAATAACACAAACAGAGCGACGGTTTTCATCGTCGAATTCGGTCAACTCTCGACCGCGAGCAATCTTGATCGTTGAAAGCTCAGCGATGTTTGAGGTTACCCCCTGCACGGCAATTCCCTGCAAAGAATTGTTGCCGCGTTGAGCCGGAAGCGCCGCATCAATTTGTGCGCCGACTTCCATGCGGTCGCCAATGCGCTGGCGCAATCCTTCAATGTCCTCAACGGTAATGTCAGGTCGTTTGGAGAGTGCTTCGGCAAAGGATTGAGCGTCACCCAGAAAATCCTGAAACGAAGCTTTATCAATCCGGGCAATCCCTGGGCCAAGCGAAGATGCAGTCTGTTTAATGTAATTCTGCGCGCCTTCGAGCAAGGCGGCGACGAAAGTTACAACTGCGATTCCGATAACGACACCAATGACAGTCAGGATCGAGCGCAGACGATTGGCCAGTATCGCACTGAAGGCAACACGAAAAGCCTCGCCCCAGCGAGAAAATCCGAACTTGGCACGATGAAGCCCAGCCGAAGCTCGCTGAGCTAAAACTGAATCGGAAATAACTGATCCGTTTTTAGTGATTGTTGGGTTGTTGATCACGGCTGTACTTTATCGCTCAACCAAAAGGCCAATGTCACGCCAGTTTGAAATTTTTCCTTAGAGGATTGTCCTGGACAACAAAAGCCACAGCGACAAAAGTCCCTTACACGCTCAACACATTCTCAGCCATGATTGTCTGTCTGAAGCAGCGCGGTTATTATTCGGGTGTACCTGTCATTTCAATCTACAAATCATTTCGGAGGAAGAATGTCGCAATCGCAACCCGACATCAGTTCATCGTTAAAAGAAGACCGCGTCTTTTCGCCATCAACCGAATTCAGCGCGTCGGCGCATATCACCAGCAGAGAGCATTACGATCAAATCTATAAACGCTCCGTCGAAGACCCTGAAGGGTTCTGGGCTGAAATCGCCAGTGAGCTTCACTGGTTCAAACCATGGGACAAAGTCCTGAACTGGAATGAACCTTTTGCCGAATGGTTTGTCGGAGGCCAGACCAACATTTCTTACAACTGCCTTGACCGTCACCTTTCAAGCTGGCGCAAAAACAAAGCCGCTATTATCTGGGAGGGAGAACCCGGTGACACGCGCACGCTGACTTATCAACAACTTCACAGCGAAGTCTGTAAATTTGCCAACGTACTCAAAAAGCTTGGCGTCAAGAAAGGCGACCGCGTAGCCATTTACATGCCAATGATCGTTGAATTGCCCGTGGCGATGCTGGCTTGCGCTCGAATTGGAGCCACGCATTCGATCATCTTCGGCGGCTTTTCGGCTGAGGCATTGAAAGACCGTATCAACGACGCCGAAGCCACAGCAGTTATCACCGCAGACGGAGGTTATCGCCGAGGAACTCCGCTGCCGCTGAAACCCGCCGTGGATGCCGCGATCCAAGATTGCCCTTCCGTCAAACATGTCGTCGTCGTCGAACGCTGCAAAAACGGAATCCACATGGAAGCTGGCCGCGATCACTGGTACCACCAATTAATGGAAACGGCTTCGGACGTTTGTCCAGCGGAGCCGCTGGACGCCGAACATCCGCTCTACATTCTTTACACTTCAGGCACGACCGGAAAACCGAAAGGCATCGTCCACACCACCGGCGGTTATTCAGTTCATACTTATTTGACGGCTAAATGGGTTTTTGATCTTCACGACGAAGACACTTATTGGTGTACGGCTGACATCGGCTGGGTGACTGGTCACAGCTATATCGTTTACGGCCCGATGCAGAACGGCGCGACGGCTGTCATGTACGAAGGCGCTCCGAACACGCCGGACTTTGGCCGATTCTGGCAAATAATCGAAAAGCACAAGGTCAACATTCTATACACGGCTCCGACGGCAATTCGCACCTTCATCAAATGGGGCGAGCAGTGGCCGCTGAAATACGACTTGTCCAGTTTGCGATTGCTGGGTTCGGTCGGCGAACCAATCAACCCCGAAGCCTGGATGTGGTATCACAAAGTCATTGGCAAAGAACGCTGTCCTATTGTTGATACCTGGTGGCAGACAGAAACCGGGGGCATTTTGATTTCTCCAATTCCCGGTGCGATTTCAACCAAACCCGGTTCAGCGACGCTTCCCTTCCCAGGAATCGTGCCGGATATTCAAACTCGTGAAGGCGTTTCAGTCGAAAAAAATCAAGGCGGTTTCCTGGTCATCACGAAACCCTGGCCGGGAATGTTGCGTACGATTTACGGCGATCCCGAACGTTTCAAGAAACAATACTGGTCTGACATCAAAGGCTGTTACTTTACCGGCGACGGAGCGCGCCGCGATGACGATGGATATTTCTGGCTGATGGGTCGCGTTGACGACGTTATCAATGTCAGCGGTCACAGACTGGGAACTATGGAAATTGAAAGCGCATTGGTTTCCCATCCAAAGGTCGCCGAAGCTGCTGTCGTCGGTCGCCCCGATGAGTTGAAAGGTCAGGCTGTTTCGGCATTCGTCACTCTGGAATCCGGCAATAGAGCTTCAGACGAATTAAAAGAAGAACTCCGCAAACACGTCGCCAAAGAAATAGGCCCGATGGCCAAACCCGACGACATTCGATTTACAGACATGCTGCCAAAAACTCGCTCTGGCAAGATCATGCGCCGCTTGCTGCGCGACATCGCTGCCGGAAATCAGACTGTGGGCGATACAACTACGCTGGAAGATTTGTCCGTGCTGGCCAAGCTGCGCGAAGACGAGGAATAAAAAGCCGCTAGTCCCGCTTTTTAATCGGAAAGCCTATCTGGCCATGACCAAGCCCAAAGGCGGGATTGCATGCCTTTCAGAAGGAGAAAAACCAATGAAGCTGTTTTCAATTATCCTGTTGGCGCTGTCCGGCAGTTTTTGCTCATCGTCTGATTACACAGGCTTGAGTCCTCAGGAAGTTCCGCCCATCAGGAACTTCCTCAAGGTCAACGATGATTTTTGCACGGGGGCTCAACCTCGCCCCGAACATCTGGCCAAGCTCAAAGCCGACGGCGTCAAAGCTATCATCAATCTGCGCCAGCCCAGCGAACATCGCGCCGCTGAAGAAGAGGCCGAAGCGACAAAAGCCGGACTGAAATACTTCAACATCCCGGTTGTCTTTGCCGCTCCTAGAGACGAACAAGTGGATGAGTTTTTGAAGATCACAGACGATCCGGCGAATCGTCCGGCTTACATTCATTGCGCGCTGGCAATTCGCGTCGGAGCTTTCTGGCTGATTCGCAGGGTAGTTCGGGATGGCTGGACATTTGAAAAGGCCGAAGAAGAAGCGAAAAAGATCGGCCTGGAAAACGCTCCGCACTTGACTGAGTTTGCTCGCAAATACATCGAAACTCACAGCAAGAAATAACATTTTCATTCTCCTTCCAATGCTCAAAAAGATTTTCTCCAGCCCGGCAAAAGGTATAGGCACAGTTCTGCTGCTGCTTTCTCCACTGGCTTACGTGTTCGGTGTCTGGCTGGTTGTGAATTATGACGCCGCGGCCCGACTTGGATTGACTATTGATCGTGCCAAAGCCATTGCCATTGCGTCAGAAACTGCCATATCACACGGTATCAACCCGGCCGGATGGAACAGCATTTGTTGGGTCAAGTCAGATGCCGATCTTTACTATTACGAACAAGTCCCAGCAACTGTCACACCGTCAACGGCGGAACTCGAACTGGTCAGAAAAATCTTTCCTGCCACGCGAGTCGCGGTGTTGTTTCGCTCCCCAGATCGCAGCGAAATTTTTGAAGTTGAAATGTCCGTTAATGGCAGAGTCATCAGTCATAGTTACAGGTCAACCAAATCCGACGAAGCCGAAGACCCAGGCGAAGCCGCTTCCCGCAAAATTGCCGAACAAGCATTACAGCAAAGACTGGCAGCGGCAGGAATGTCATTTTCCGGTGAGTTGCAATTGGAAGGTCAGCGAGGTGGAAACAGACCTGGACCGCCGCCGCCAGAAGCGGCGGGTCCTAAAGGAGTCAACCGCCGTTATACGTGGAAATGGCCGCTTCGCTCTATCCCCGAATTGAATCTGGAAAGTTCGCTGGTGGTCAACGGCGGCAAGCTGGTGTCCGACCACTTGCAGGCAAAAGTTGACGCTGGTTACGTCAAAGCTCACCACAACCCGCGAAGGTGGTTGAAGATTTTGAGCATTTTGGCTTTCAGTCTGGTCGCGGCCATCAGTGTGATTTTCGGAATTTACCGGTTTGTTCAGCGAACCCGGCAAAAGGAAGTTTCCTATCAACGAGTCATAGTCCTGGTGCTGGGTTTTGCCGCAGCCTTATCCAGCCTGGTGCTGGCTTCCGATATGGTGATTTCTCAGGTTGCCAATACTCCCGGATTTCCATTGCCAGATTGGGTTATCAAGTTTGCGACCATCATGGCGTATTTGATGATTGGTCTTTTCGTCGGAATGGCCTATGGCGGAGGCGAAGGCGACATCCGCGAAGCATATCCCGGTAAGCTGACATCGCTGGATGCTTTTTTGTCCGGCAAAATCTTTTCTCGAAACGTAGCGCGTTCCGTAGTCGCCGGCTTTGCGGTTGGCGGATGGTTGATGCTCTGTTTTCAACTTTCCACTTTGCCCTGGGCGCTGATGCCCGGTAAGGGCGAGCCTATGAATCCGCTGGTCAATGCCTGGCTGGGTTATTACCCAACTTTTGCATCCTTTGCCGCCTGGCCGATGGATGTGATGGTCATCATTATCATCGGTTTACTGGTTCCGTTGCCGTTCTTTTTACGGCGGAAGAAACTTGGACGCACAAGAATAGTCTTTATCTTTTTGTTTGTATGGGCTTCGTGCGCTGCGCCATATATAGACTTTCGCCCGTGGGAAGGAACTTTACTGGCGGCCACGGTTAGAGCCGCGTTGGTGTTGTTTGCCTTTCTGGCTTTTGATTTGCTGACGGCGATTGTCACCGTCGCCGCCCCCACCTTCTTTTCATTTGCTTTGGGATTGGCTGCTCAACCGGCGGCTTCGTTGCGCCAATCTGCAATGATTTCGATTTCCACCGTTGTTTTGTTTTTGGCCATCCAGTTGTACTTTTTCTTCAAAGGGAAAATTTATGGCGAAGAAGAAGTTCGCCCGATTTACGCCCGCTTTCTGGCTGAGCGGCTTTCATTACAGGCGGAAGCTTCAGCCGCCAGCCAGGCTCAACAACGTTTGATGCCCGCCACCTTGCCCCAAAGCGAATACTTTTCAATTGCCGCAAAGTGTTTGCCTGCTTTTGAAGTCGGCGGAGATTTTTACGACGTCTTTGAACTCGAACCCGGCAAGATAGGTTTGCTGATTGCCGAAGGCGGAGGACGCGGACTCGGTTCCGCTCTTTCAATCGCTTTTGCCAAAGGTTTTTTGATGCCGAAAATTTTAGGCAACACCCACGACGCAGATGACTCTCCAACCGAAGTCATTCGCGGATTGCAAAGCCGATTGACCACATTGCTGGATGAAGAATCGGCTTTGGGACTGGCTTACGTGGTCATAGATGCAGGCGACGGGCGATTGCGCTACGCCAGAACGGGAGCTTATCCGTTGGTGATGACCGCAACCAAAAATAAAACAAATGGATTGCTGAAGCCCGAAGAAACTGAAATTAAGTTTTCAGTCCTCGGCGATTCCGGCAAACACTTCACCGTCACCGAAGGTTCATACAATCTGGGCGAAGGCGACAGCGTAGTCGTTTACACCGACGGACTGGCCAAAGACTGGCAACTGGATAAAAAATCCCCGGACGCCGAACTTGCCAACGTATTGAAAATATCCAAAGGAAAAGACGCCGACGGTTTGCAAAAAGCTCTGACGGACATCATCAACAAATGCTCCAAGCGCGCCAGAAAGCAAGGGTCGGAAGACGACCTGACCGCCGTCATCGTTCGTGTAGATAAGATTGAAAACGAGATGTAACGACGTTCGATAAACTTCAGTTTGTCGAAGCTTCGGCCAGTCGGCATTTTGAGTAAAACCACGACAAACTGAAGTTTGTCAGACACTAATTTATGGAAGCTACTAAATGAAACTGCGAGGCTGGCTGGCGCTGATTGCTTTATCCGTAATCGGCTACTCTGCTACATTTTTGATCTTCCCGGAGGTGATGAACGCCGCTCGTTGGCGCCACACGCTGGATCACGATAAAGCCATAACCATAGCCCAAAATGCCGCCCATCAGTTTGGTATTGAAAACACCACCTGGGATGTTCCGGGCACAGGATTGAGCCAGGCTGATGTGGAGGCCGAATACAGTCGCCGCCGAGAAACTTATTTGGCCGTCGAACCCAACGGCGTAGGCCGACCTTATCTCACGCCACTGAACGTCAACGTTAAACTTCTGGATTTCAAAACCCGCCGCAGAGTTACCGTAACCATGAACTCCGAAGGCAAATTGCTGGAATTCAACACCTCCATACCGCAGGGCAAAAAAGAAGAAGACGAAATCAAAGAGCAGGCCGACAACGTTTCCGATGCGGACACTCAATTGGCCGAATCAACGGTCAGGACACTGTACGGTGACAGCTTGCTTCAAGCAGCAAAACTTTCGGAATCCAGCGTCACCCGCCAAGGTTCGCGCTTTACCTGGAAAGTCGAAGATCAACGAATGAAGCTGCTGGCCAAGGTTCTGGTGCGCGACGGAAAGATAAAACAGGTTTCGCTGGACCCTGAATACACCAAGAAGTTTGATTCCGAGTTCGATACGAAGCGAAGCACATTGTTCAAAGCCTTGTCCAATTCCGAAGCCGCCACCATTTGGGTTCCCATCTTCCTGATTGCAATCTTCTTTTTTGTGGGTGTCGCGCTGAAACGGATTCAGCACAAACAGGCGCTGATCTTTCTGGCCGTGGTCTTTGTGCTGATAACAGTCTTCACTTGGCTGGGCGGCGTCAGCGTAGGAGTTGATGAAGGAACAAGCGCTGGCGGCAGCATTTGGGTAGTCAAAATCTTTTCGTGGTTTTTCTTTTTGTTTGGAATGATGGCCATCGCCGGTTCGCTGTATTTCATTTGGGCTGCCGGGCAGTCGCTGGAAATCAGAATCCCTGAACGTCGCACCATCAGCCTGGAACTGATTCTTAAGGGAAAGGTGCTGACCAAACCAGTCGCTCGCGGCATTGCCGTCGGCGTGCTGAGCGCTGGAATCGTGATTGCAATTCCTCTGCTGCTGGCCGCCAGCCGATTTTTCAAAGGGATGGAGCTAAATTCTGCAAACCTGGAAGATCACTTTGTCTCACCCTTCCCCGCCATTTCTCTGATACTGACGGGGCTTCAGTATCTGGGTTTTGTAATTTTCGGATTTATGGCCCCGCTGATTCTGATTTATGTGAAGCAGGAAAGGCTGGCCAGGTTTCTGGTTTTTGCCGTCACCAGTGTTGGAATGCTGGGTGCGACTTTCGTTTATGCTTCGACTGCTGGTTTGATAACGACGGCTTTGCTGGTTTCTTTGGCCCTGACGGCAGTTTACTTCAAAGGCGATCTGCTGTCGGTGGTCATCTGCCTGGGAACATCGCAGGCTGCATTGGGAACGGCAGCGTTGATGACTCAACCATCGGCATCGCTAAAATCATCTGCCTGGCGAGCGATTGCGGCTTTGGCGGCAATCGCAATCGTTTCCTTGATTGGAGTTTGGAAGCTACGCGAAGCCACTGAAGCAGAAACCGCCATCCCTATGCAATTGCTGGAAAACCGGGACGAACGCGAACGACTGAAAGCCGAATTCAGTGTAGCCCAACGCGCTCAGCAACAAATGCTGCCAGACGCTCCGCCACAAATTCCCGGCTTAGAAATTTCGGCCATCTGCATCCCTTCAAAAGAAGTCGGAGGCGATCTTTACGACTTTCTTTCTCTACCCGACGGCAAACTTGGCATCGTCGTCGCGGACGTTTCCGGCAAAGGCGTCCCGGCTTCGTTGTACATGACTTTGACCAAAGGCTTGCTGGCTTCAGTGTCTGAAACCGCCAGCGACCCCGGAGAAATTCTGCGCGAAGTGAACCGCCACCTTTACGAAGTCTGCCGTCGCAAAATGTTCGTCACGCTGTTTCTGGGAGTGATTGACCCGGCAACCAAACGACTGACTTATGCCAGAGCCGGTCACAACCCGACAATCTTTCGCCGTCCGATGGAACAGACGACACTGCTGACTTCTGGTGGAATAGGCTTGGGGCTGAACGGCGGAAAGATTTTCGATCAAACCTTGAAAGTCGAAACCTTACAGTTGGCTGCGAACGACAAACTGTACTTTTACTCCGACGGTATCACCGAAGCGATGAACCCGAAGAACGAAGAATATGGCGAAGAACGGTTGATGAGTCTGGCCGAGCGGCTGGATTCAGTCGGAGCCGATGAAGCACGGGATGTCGTGCTGGAAAGCGTAAAAGAATTTCTGGTGTCGAATCAGCCCCAGGACGACCAGACTTTGGTGATTGTCAAAATAATTTGATCGGTAATACCAACAGCCGTTTACGATTAATAATTTTCGCGTTCACGTTGCATCAGAAAACGCACTCAGGCGAGGAGTGGATTGATTTGGTTGAGACGCAAAAAAAGCCATCCTGCAAGTTCTGAAATTTGCAGGATGGCTTTTTCACTTCTGAGATTGCAATCTAGGTTCCAGATTGCCAACTGTTCATGTACTCAAGCATTTCCGGCGTCAGTTCATCCAACTTCACATTCATCGCAGCCAGTTTCAGGCTTGCGATTTCGTTGTCCACTTCTTCTGGCAGGATGTGAATGTCTGGGGCCAGTTTGCCTTTGTTCTTGACCAGATATTCAGCCGACAATGCCTGATTGGCAAAGCTCATATCCATGACGCTGGCCGGGTGGCCTTCGGCAGCGGCCAGGTTAATCAAACGGCCTTCGCCCAGAACGATGATGCTGCCGCCGTCTTTGCGCGTGTACTCTTCAACAAAGGGACGCAGTGTTTGCACGCCTGTGGAAATTGACTTCAACCCAACCAGGTTCAATTCCAGATCAAAATGGCCGGAGTTGCAGACAATCGCTCCGCTCTTCATTTTGGCGAAGTGCGGCGTGTCAACTACGTGGCGGTTGCCGGTGACTGTGATGACGATGTCGGCCAGCGGCGCGGCTTCGTTCATCTGCAAAACACGGAAACCGTCCATGACCGCTTCCAGCGCCTTGATCGGATTGACTTCGGTGACGATGACGCTGGCACCCATTCCGCGAGCGCGCATTGCCACACCTTTGCCGCACCATCCGTAACCGACAACGACTACGTTTTTGCCAGCCAGCAGGATGTTGGTTGCACGGATAACTCCGTCCAGAGTGCTCTGGCCTGTGCCGTAGCGGTTGTCGAAGAAATGCTTGGTCTGGGCGTCGTTGACCGCAATCGCCGGGAAGCTCAACACACCGTCTTTCAACATCGCCTTCAAACGAACGATGCCGGTGGTGGTTTCTTCGGTCGTGCCGATGATGTCTTTGATCAGTTCGGGACGTTCCTGAACCATAGTCGCCACAACGTCCGAACCGTCGTCAATAATCAACTGCGGTTTGTGATCCAATGCGATGCGAACGTGTTTGGTGTAAGTGTCGGTTGATTCGCCCTTGATGGCGTAAACCGAAATTCCGTAATGCTTGACCAGCGCGGCGGCTACGTCGTCCTGAGTGCTGAGCGGGTTTGACGCGATCAACACGGCATCGGCTCCGGCGGCGGAAAAGGCGCGAGCCAGGTTGGCGGTTTCTGTCGTCACATGAGCGCACGCAACCATGCGCACGCCAGCCAGAGGTTTTTCCTTGGCAAATCGTTCGCGGATCATTCGCAACACAGGCATTTCGCGCTCTGCCCATTCGATTCGTTTTTTACCTGCATCGGCCAGGCCGATGTCTTTAATCTCACAAGGTACTTCCACTTTTGACTCCCTCTTTCAAAAAAGAGTCAGTACCGCGACCGGTAGGGAGTCGGTCTCACTGTGAGACCGACTCCCTACCGGTCGCGGTACTAACTCGGTCAATTCTCTAGCTC
>JAGNMH010000029.1 GCA_017991275.1 Acidobacteriota bacterium | reverse complement strand
CCGCCGATGAGTGCGGCGCTCCGGTCGTGACCATCGCAGGAGGCGAACCTTTGCTGCACCCCGAAATTGAAGTCATGACCCAAGGTATGATCGAGCGAAAGAAGTTCGTTTACCTTTGCACCAACGCCATACTGCTGGAAAAAAACCTGCACAGGTTCGAGCCTTCACCTTATCTGACATTCAACGTGCATCTGGACGGAATGAAAGAGCGCCACGACCATTCGGTTGACCGCGACGGCATCTTTGACATTGCAATCGAAGCCATCAAGAAAACCAAAGCCGCAGGCTTCCGCGTCAACACCAACACAACCGTCTTTGAAGGCGAAACCGCCGAAGGTTTGCACGAAATGTTCGACATGTTGTCTGAACTTGGCGTGGACGGAATGACGATAGCGCCAGGTTACAGCTACGAAAAAGCGCCTGACCAGGATCATTTCCTGTCGCGTCAACAAACCAACGCACTGTTTCGGCAAGTGCTGGCTCCGCTCAGCACGAAGCAAGGCAAGAAATGGGTCTTCAATCAATCGCCGCTTTACCTGAAATTTCTGATGGGCGAAATTGATTACGAATGCACACCGTGGGGCAGCCCGAATTACAACATCTTCGGCTGGCAAAAACCTTGCTACATGTTCAGCGACGGCTACGCTCAGACTTTCAGGGAATACATGGAAACTACGGACTGGGAAAAGTACGGACGTAAAAGCGGCAATTCGAAATGCCAGGATTGCATGATGCACTGTGGCCACGAACCGACGGCAGCGATTGATGCGACCAGCAGCCTGAAAAACATGCTGATTTCAATTCGCGGGCTAAGTTAGACGAAAAGCTAAAATTCGACCGACAAAAGAAAAAGCTGAAAGAGGATTGCACTCCCCTTTCAGCTTTTTCTTTTGTGGATTTAGTTCCGACTTCAGTTTGTTGCGGCAGCTTGTTGCAACGGCGCACAGAATTTGTCGAACGCGGCGGTCAACTCATTCGCGATTTGGTCGGCGTTGCGCCCTTCGATCTGGTAACGCTCCATCATGTAAATCAGCTTGCCGTCTTTCAGCAACCCAATGGAAGGCGATGAAGGCGGATAACCGGTGAAATAGCTGCGCGCATGAGCTGTCGCGTCAATATCGGCCCCGGCAAAAACCGTGATCTTCTTGTCCGGCACTACGCTGTGGTTCAGAGCCTGAGCGATTCCGGGACGAGCTTTGCCTGCGGCACAACCACATACGGAATTGACCACTACCAAAACTGTCCCCGTGGTGTTCTGAATAGCGGCATCAACAGCTTCCACAGTACGAGTTTCTTCAAAACCAACCCGGGTCAAATCGTCGCGCATCGGTTTAATCATCATTTCTGAATAAGGCATTTCAAGAATCCTCCTTTTAGTAATTCTAAAAATTTGTTCGTGGTTTAAGCCAGAATATGACCGATAAGGATAAATGAAGCAAGGGTACATTTATTCGTCGTCATCTCTAGCCACGTTTGGGCTGAGCAGTAACAAGTTCTCAAACCAAATGATTCTCATCAAGAGATATATCACTGAAAATTGAGATGTTTTGACGGCCTTCTTGAAGATTATCTCGCCCCCTCTGAGCGATTCTCAGGCCGAATTAGCAACAACGATTAAACCATATAAGTTCAGCAAACCAAGCTGACCAAGTCCATAAAAATCTAGCTTTGCTTCAGCAGGATGAATTGCTTCTATTCACAAAAGTAGTATTGGAGACCTTGCTATCTGCGGCCAAAACAGAAGAAAGAAGTCTCCCAACTCCTTTTACAGGCTTAAGTTGCATCGCCAAACAGAGCGCCACTCTGTTCTGCAGTTTTCTACGCAACGAAAGTCATATGAAACAGTCTGAAATATCTTCTCAGGAGAAAAGCTATGAAAAAGAGTTTCCTTACTCTTCTCTGCTCAATCGGAGTGGGTCTGGTATTGGCGATAACTTCGCTTGCCCAGACTGGTACTTCACGCATCAGCGGCACAGTTATAGATGCTTCCGGCGCAGTCGTGCCGGGCGCCAAGGTCACCATTCATGATGAAGCGACTGGCGCGGCTTATGTTCAGGTCACAACCGGAGCAGGACTTTACACATTCCCGTCCTTACCTGCCGGCAGATACACCATAAATGTTGAAGCCAGGGGCTTTAAGACCGTCAACAAAACCGGCACAGTCCTGGAAGTCGGCACTCCGTTGGTTGTGGACGCTTCGCTAGAAGTCGGACAGGCCAATGAAATCATCAACATCGAAGGCGGGTACGAACGAATTCAATCTTCGAACGCCACCATCGGCAACGTAGTCGAGCAAAAGACAATTGAGTCTTTGCCGCTAAACGGGCGCAATCCTTTGAGCCTGATAGTTTTGGAACCGGGAGTAACCCAGCGATCTTCGGGCGGAGCCGGTTCAGGCATTCACGTCAATGGTTCGCGCGACCGATCATTCAACGTAACCATTGACGGCATTGACGCCAATGAATCTTCGGTTCCGAATCCCGTTTCAAACATCTATCGCCTGAACCCTGACAACGTTCAGGAATACAAAGTCGTCACCAACAACGCGACGGCTTCCGAAGGCCGTAACAGCGGGGCGGCAATTTCCGTCGCCACACGACGCGGAACCAACCAGTTTCATGGGACGGTTTTCGAATTCGCCCGGAACACGGCGCTGAATTCACGCGACTGGTTTTCTAATGCGCTGGATACCGAAAAACCCGAAGTCAAAATGCACAGTTACGGCTTTGAAGTCGGCGGTCCAATAAAGAGAAACAAGACCCACTTTTTCGGCAGTTGGCAGGGGCAGAACATCAAATTTACTCAACCGATTGACCAGACTTTCGGCATCCCGTCGGTTTACACGCCGACCGCCCTTTCCGGCGTTTATCGTTACTTTGTCGCCGATCCGAAAAATCCCTTTGTGCTGAACGGTCAAACAATCACCAGGAATTCCCCGGTGCTGGTTGACCAGAAAACCGGAGCTTTGGCGGCGGGCGTGCGCGAATGCGCCAGCGCGACCGATGCCAACTGTGTAGCCAGCTTTAATTTCGCGGCCAACGACCCGCTAAAACGCGGCGTTGACCCAACTATTGCCAAACTGTTTGGCTCCTATCCGAAGCCGAATTCCTATGCCTTCGGTGATGGATTGAATACGGCAACTTATCTTTGGAACCCTCCGACGCATATCGAAGGGCCGCAATATAAGATTCGCGTTGACCACAAAATCAATGAATCTCAGGACGTTTTCGTCCGCTGGCTGCACGCCGATTACGATACCAAAGACGGCGATCCGCTCAACGGACGTCCGCAGGTGTTTCCTGGCTTCCCGCCGCGCGGAGAAGTCGCGCGCCGCAGCAAAAATCTGGCCATCAATCATCGCTGGTTGATTGCCAACAAATATGTCAACTCGTTCACCATGGGCTTTTCGCGGTTTCGATTCCTGTTCACACAGGGCGAAGCCAACCCGGATTTCCCGAATATCCCCGGATTCACTTTCAACAACGCGTCTTACCCTTACCTGAACACTCCGCGAACAGAGCGCGCTGTGACCACGCCGCAGTTCGTGGATGATTTCAGTTTCGCCAAGGGATCGCATCAATTTGCCGTTGGCTTGAATTTCAGGTTCTACCAACACAACGACCGCAGAGGTCAGCCGGGTGGCATCAACGTTACGCCTGCCATTACTTTCAGCGCCACTGTCCGACCACCGTCAGGATTCAATACTCCTTTGCTGGCGTCCAGTTCCAGGCTCGGCATCAATTCAACCGACAATACGCGCTTGCTCGGCACTATCAACGACATCATGGGAATTCCTGCTCGCCTGTCTCAGGTCTTCATTGGTGACATAGCAGCCGACGCTTATTTGCCTTTTCAAAAAGACGGACAGGTCACACTGTTTTCGGTCGGCAACCGGTTGAAGCAATACAATTTTTACGGGCAGGACGAATGGCGAGTGCGCCAGAATCTTTCAATCAGTTATGGCGTGAGATTCGAATACAACCCTGCTCCGACCGAAGTGAACGGCAAGGTTTATGTTCCAGACAAACCGATTGAAACGGTTGGCGGAGTAACTTTCGTCCAAGCCGACACTTTCTTTAATCGCAATAACCTGGGAATCGGCCCGCGCCTGGGCATTGCCTGGAGTCCTCGCAACAGTTCCAAATTCGTTATTCGCGCCGGATACGGGCTGGCATTCGACGCTCTGCCATCATTCCAGGTGACGGCGGTTTCGGGTCGTCCGCCTGGGCTGATAGGTTCTTGCAGTTCAACGCTTGGCGGCAGCACGACTTCTGGCTGCACGGTTGCGCCGGATTTGCGAATAGCTCAGGGCTTCCCGCTGGAAATGGGCGCGCCGGCTTTCAAACCTTCGGCGCAAACGACATTGCCGCTGGTCACATTGAGCAACGCTCCGCCGGTTTCGGTCTTCGATCCGAACCTGAAGCTGCCGACTGTGCATCAATGGAATTTGAGTTTGCAGCGCGAACTGCCAATGGGCGTCGTCGCTCAGGTTGCGTATGTCGGACGGCGAGGCAATCGCTTGCAGCACGCTTATGACATCAATCAGGTAAACGCCACCGGGTTGCTTAACTCGTTCACCCTGATGCAACAGAATCTGGGAAAGGGCTGCAATCCTGACGGTTCAGGCTGCCCAGCCGGAATCACAGGTTCATCAATTCCTTTGGTAACTTCCGGCATCGTTTCCGCTGCGTTCGTCAATTCGACGACCTCACGCAACGATCTGGCATTAAATGGCGCAGGCAATTTTGTTGGCCGTGTTGAGCAGACTTCGCTGGCTGGCAAATTCCGTGTCAACCAGCAATTTGGCGTGGTCACCTACATTGACGCGGGAGGCAGTTCTCACTACCACGCTTTGCAGGCGACTTTGCGAAAACGGTTTGAGAAAGGTTTGCTGTTTGGCGCGTCCTATACCTTCGGCAAATCAATTGACGACCAATCGGTTGATCCTGTCGGAGCGTCGTCGGGCGGAGGACTTTCGACCACCAATTCGCGCACGCCGACCAATGGGCTGGATTTCGCCAACGAAAAAGCTCGTTCGGATTTCGACCGCACGCACATCTTCACGGCATTCAGCGTTTACGAACTGCCGTTCGGAAAAGGCAAGCTGATAGGTTCAAACCTGCATCCGGTGTTTGATTATGTGTTTGGAGGTTGGGCGCTGAACGGCATTTTAACCGCCATGACCGGCGAACCGTTCGCCGTCCGCAGCGGTATTCGCACGGCTAACTTTTCTCACGAATCGCGCGCCGATATTGTCGGAGGCGTGGAACCTACATTGAAGCTTCAGGACATTCCCGGCGTCATCGGCCCGGTCGTATTTTCCAGTACCGACGGGTTTGCAATTCCGGCTCCCGGAGCAAACGGCGCCGGTCGCAATATCTTCATTGCGCCTAGTTACTGGAACGTTGACCTCGGACTTCAGAAAAGCTTCGGCATTACTGAAAGCGTCAAGTTCCAGTTCCGGCTGGAAATGTTCAACGCCTTCAATCACGCAAACTTTGACAATCCGCGCGATGCGTCTTCCGGCAGTCCCAGCATCCGTTCGTCATTGTTTGCTCAAACCTGTTGCGCGACTGTCGCGCCGCCGACAACCCAGCAGATAATACAAACTGGCGAAGCCGCGCGCGTGATCCAGTTAGCAGGCAAGATCATCTTCTAAGCTCCCATTGCCTGAAGCCAAAAAGCGATGAGCGTTGAATTCAAAAGTTCAACGCTCATCGCTTTTGCTATTCAGCATCAGGAAGAATGCTCTTCAGTTGTTTTTCGATGATCTCAGCGGAAAGCGCCAAAAAATCATAAGCCGTGACAATACCAACCAGCTTTCCATTTTCGACTACGGGCAAACAACCGACCTTGGAAACGCGCATGATATTCAACGCTTCCAACGTGGGCGTGTCTGGCGAAACCGTGATGGGATCGCGTTTCATGATCTCCTTGACCGTCACAAATTGTGATTGGTTGGTCAGCAATCCACTTGACAGCAAACGCAGCAAATCGCGGTGAGAGACAAGTCCAAGGATTCTACCTTCGTCGTCTTCGACCGGGACATGACGAACGTGTTTCCAGTCCATGACGCTTGCGGCCAGATCAATCAGGTCATCCGGGCAAACAGTGAACAGGTCGGTGGCCATCAATTGCCCCACCGACTGATAGCTGCTGCTCCATTCACGGGAATCAAAGAATTTTGCCAACGGCCATTCGGCCACCGGAATATCGCGCTGTTGAAATTCGACCATTCGCTCAACCAAAGTGCGATTACGCAATTCGCTGGTTCCCTGTCCTTCCATGGCCGACAACGACTTCAAAGCCCACATGGCACCAGTTTGTTGGCGGCCAACGCGCTGTTCGATCACATTCAGGTAACGACTGATGTCGGCGGCATCAACTCCGGCCTGTGCCAATCCTTTTTGGGCCAAAGGCAGCAAGTTTTCAGAAATCAATGCTGAAACCGGAACTCCGTGTCCATTCAACCAGGTCAACTGCGCCTTCAGCCCGTGCCTGGCGGCGGCAAAGAAATTATCCTTGGCATCGTCAAAATGCATCAGCCGGTCAACATCACCGAACTCAGATGGAAGAGCCGTCATTAAACCAAAGAAAAATGCTGCATTTGCCATCTCGTCCAAAACCGTCGGCCCAGCAGGCAGAGCGCGCTGCTCTATTCGCAAGTGTGCGATTCCTTCACTTACGCCGTAACAGGGACGGTTCCAGCGCCAGACTGTCCCGTTATGAAGGCGTAATGCTGCAAGCTGAGGAAGTTGCCCCTGCGCCAACACTTCCAGCGGGTTTTCATCAAAGTCTTTGGTCATCAGAATTCTGAAACGTGCAATGTCCTCGCGAAAAACTTCTATGACGGAATCCTTGATCCAGGATTCGCCGAAACTGACGCGCGGCGGATGACTGCGAAGCTGACGAGTGTTTGACCTTTCGTCCGTGGAATGCTGGAAAAGCGCAATCCGCGTTTCCTGCCACAATCGGCGGCCTAAAAACAACGGCGAATTTGCCGCCAGAGCCAGCAGCGGAGCTGTGATTGCTTGCGCCCAGTTATAGAGCCGCACGAATTCATTCGCTCCAACTTGAAGATGAACTTGAAAACTGGTGCAACAAGCTTCCAACATTATGTTGTCGTGCGTCAGTTGTAATTCGTCCAGACCTTTGATGTGAACATTGAAAGCGTCGCCGCGTAATTGCTGCATGGCCTGATTGAGCGCGAAATACCTTGGATTGGGAACCAGGTTATCCAGGGTCAAATCCCCCTGGCGAATGGTCGGCAGTATTCCCGACAAAATAACATCTGAGTTGATTGAGCTGGCTGCGCGGCGAGTCAGCCCAACAAGTTCCTTGGTTTCCTGCTCCATCAGGCGCAACCCGTCGCCAGTCAGCAGGCGCGGCGCAAGATTGGCTTCCAGATTGAATTTGCCAATCTCAGTCGTCAACCGATTGTCGGCGGCAATCTTCAAAACCTCCAAAGCCAGCGGCGACGGTCGCATCGCGCGATCAATCAAAAACATTTCCTGCTCGGCACCAATGCGACGCACGCCGCTTTCGATCCTATCCGTCGCTATCATCTGTTCCAGCGCGGCCAGATCGGCCAGCAAGGATTTCATGAAAGCCTGCTCTCGATGCGGATCGCGGTCAGCCGAAACATTGTGCTCACCCATCTCTGTAGCCCTCCCGGCTTAATACTTTTACGTCTTGGCAAAATGTTAATAGATGTAAGTCAGCAACGAGTGTGCCAGGGCAGAGTGCCTGCCGCAAAAGGCAAAATGCGGGCAATCCCCCAATTGATGTGTAGCATCTCGCTACCAACTCGAAAAATCTCCCGATTTTTATGTGTTCCGATGTCCTGGTCAACCATTTCCTATCGGCACATATATTGCACTTTTATAGGTGCCCAATGAGGGCAAACAGTTAGCGCAATCCACGGGTTACAAGAAAGAAGAAAGGAGAAAAAAATGAAACGAAGATTCTTCTTGATAGCAATTTTTGTTTGTGGGTTATGGCTGTTCGCCGGCTCGATCGCTTCGGTGCAAACCGTAACGGCCAGCCAGGCTAATGACAAGAATCAAAGAGGGCGCAAACTTTATTATCAGTACTGTGCAAGCTGCCACGGCACAGACGCAATGGGTAATGGGCCAGCCGCAGAATCATTGAAAGTGATGCCGCCATCGCTGAAAAACCTCAAAGGTCCTGATGGCAAATTCCCCGCGCTGAGAATCCAAAGCATAATCTCCGGCGATGTGGGATTTTCATCTCACGGTTCCCGTGAGATGCCCGTCTGGGGAAGGTATTTCCGCGAGAAGAAAGGCGATACGGTGAGTAAACTGGATGTTTACGCCCTGGTGAAATATCTGGAAGCATTCCAGCCTAACTAAGCTTGGAAAACGTTCGAGCTAAAAACGCAGTCGGAAACAACATCTTTGTTTCCGACTGCGTTTTCTATTTCCTAACTTGATTCATGCTGAATCTGGCAAGAGCTTGACTGCCACAATTCGACTCGCCGCTTCGATTACATCATCTTCAAAACCGAATCCCTCCAGCCAAAATGTGTTCGGCTGGGCGCGCCACCATGTCCACTGACGTTTGGCGTAATGGCGGGTGTCCAGTTTCATTTGCTCGACGGCGCTTTCCAAAGTCCGCTGCCCTAACAAATGTTCGACGAAGCGTTTGTAACCGTGAGCGTTGAACGCTTTAGCCGTCACAGGAACTCCGCCTGCAATCAGGTTTTCAATTTCCGTCAACAAACCGCGTTCGACCATTAGATCGGTTCGCAGGTTGATTCTGTCGTAAAGCTCCTCTCGTGGAGGTTGCAAAACAAAATGAAAGAGACGCCCGGCCTCTTCGGTCGGTTCTTCAGGAGTGATGGCTTGCCATTCGGACAGCGGTTTACCAGATGAGAAAAACACTTCCAGCGCGCGCGTCACCCGCGACCAGTCTTTAGGTGCAAACCTGGCGGCCAGCGTCGGATCAACTCTGGCCAGCATGCGGTGTAGATGCTCGGCTCCGCGACTTTCCAGAATTCGCTGGAATCGTGGCCGCAGGCTTTCGTCAATTTCCGGCGACTCGAAAAACCTGGTCGTCAATGCGCGCAAATAAAACCCTGTGCCTCCAACCAGCAAAACAAGTTTGCCGCGAGATTCAATGTCGGCGATCACTTCCCTTGCACGCTCTGCCCATTCAACCGCCGTCAGGTTGTAAGTCGGTTCGACAATGTCAATCAGGTGATGAGGAATGCCTTGCTGTTCTTCAGGCGGAACTTTGGCTGTGGCAACGTAAATGCCCCGGTAAGTTTGCACCGAATCACAGTTGATGATTTCGCCGTTGAAGCGATGAGCAAGCGCGATGCCCAAATCGCTTTTACCTGAAGCGGTCGGCCCCACAACGGCGATCAATGGTTGTTTGTAAGAAGAAGTCATTGAGGCAGGTTCAGCCAGCGATAAGCCGCAATCGCCAGCATCAAGCTGAGCAGCAGCCAGGCTCCGATTTGTTGTTTTCTGGTCATCAAGCCTTCTTTCTCAGCAGAAAATCCGCCCAGGTCGCATCGGCCGGCAACCGAAAAAGCTGGATCAGGACATAAACCGACATGGCGATATTGCCCAGACACATTACCAACACAAACCAAACGACGCGCCGCATCCAACCGGTTTCTTTGTAAAACACCCAGGCGTAAAATGTCACGAAACCGCAGTAAGCGTCCCACAAAGTCGCCACCCACCACGGCTCCGGCCAAACACGCGGGCCGACATTAAAGACACTTTCGGTCAAGCTGGCTTTGATCGTCACCCACAACATCCCGATCAGGATGGCAACAAACAATATGGTCAAAAATGTTTTCGGCAACTTCTGGTTCATTCCAAACTCCTAAACAGGGAGACCCGCTTGCCACCGCGCGCGGCACTGAATCAGGCATCGCGCTTTGGAAACCACGGCAGAAAAGCGTTTGTCCGCCGCGCATAAGCTTCATACTCCGGTTTGGTTTTCGTCAGGCTGCGCTCCAGCATGGCTACGCCGGAAACTTTCAGCAACAGAAACGTCATCAACGCCGGACTGAACACAGTCCACCAGGCTCCAGCCGCGCAAGCAATCAAATAAAATCCCCACCACAACAATGCATCTCCGAAATAGTTAGGATGCCGGGTCAGTCGCCACAATCCACGATCCATCAGCTTGCCTTTGTTCGCCGGATCGGATTTGAACTGACGCAATTGCCAATCGCCGACGCTTTCAAAACAGAACCCAATCAGAAAAACTATCGCACCGACGAAATCCAACGCCGTCAGCCGATCAGGTTGCGACGGAATTTGAGCGGCTTGCAGCGGCAACGAAATCACCCACATCAACACGCCTTGCAGCAAAAACACGGTAAACAGACTAACAATCGGAAATCGCGCGCCGTGTCGTTTCCGCATCGCTTGATAACGAAAATCTTCGCCTTTGCCTATATTGCGGCTGCCGATGTGCCAGGCCAGGCGAACTCCCCAGATGACAACCATCGCCGTTATCAATTGTTTGCGCTGAGCAAAGCCGTCGGCCACGAAGTACGCGCTGACGGCGATCAGCGCAAAACCCAGTCCCCAGAAAATGTCCACGATACTGGCGTCCTTCAACTTCAGACTCAGCAGCCAAAGCAGGAAAACAGCGACAGCAACAACAATTGGTGTGATGGTATAAACGTTCATAAGTTTTGTCTCCCAACCCATTCGTCAACTTTTGTCCAGTGTTCGTAAAGCCAGTCGGTTTGAGCTTCGCGGTCGCGCGGAATGTCGGCGAAGGCTACGCGCCAGCAATGCGCGCGAATCGTCTGGCCGACCAGTTTGCCGCTGAGCAAATCGCCGGCGGTGACAGCCGATTCCAAACCTGTGTGAGCACAAAAAACCGCGTCGGCGTTTTCGTTCAATTCCAAAATCGAGAGCGGCCCGCCCAACCGCGGCGGCAAAACGTGTTTCAGCAAACTGGCTTTTTGATAAAGCTTCGGATTGCTGCCTGACGCCAATTTATCCAGCGAACGTTGCAGCTTGGCCGGAGTAAAGCGCGTGCCTTCGGGGTAAATCAAAACTCCGTCGCGTTCGGTCAATCCGTCCATCAATCGCTGAACAATCGCAACGCCTCCGGCGATGTTGCCGGTTCCGCGTTCGACAAAAGCGTTTGGAATTCGATTTCCTACGATGTCAATGCACGGGTCCCACAGCAATTCGCGCTTCAGCACATAACGCAGTATTAACCCCTGTCGCCTGGAAAACAGAGCCGACGGCAACATCGTGTCGGCCAAACTGGTGTGGCGAATAAAAACTATGATTGGGCCGGTTTCGATCTGGTCGCCTGTGACTTCCAGCTTCAGCCTATAAATCCGTTGAGCCGCGCCAAACAACGTCCCAGTCCACCACTGTTGCAAATTGAAGTTCCAGCGAACAAATCGAGCCTTGTCGCCCCCCAACCAAACAAAGCTGAATACCCAGATCAACAGGCTGGTCGTAATGCCGACCATCTCGCAGGTCAGAAAAGTGACGGCCATCAGTATTGCCCTGACTGTAGAGAATTTGCTGCGACGAAAAAAATCAATCGCACAGGCCAGTGGCAAAGTCAGCGGCAAGGTTGCAAACACGACCAGCCAGGCCAGTTTGTAACCGGCAATCGTCAACACCCGGCGTCCCAAAATTTTCGTCAGATTGCTCAATGAATTGATAGCCTTTCGTATCCGGTTCTGGCAAAGTGCGCCGTCAGTCTCGGCAAATCATCAATTCCGGTCAAGGAGGCCAACACACCATGCCAAATTCTGGCTCAATCTTTTTGCTCAACAGCGACACTTTCAAAAAATCATTTCTTTCAGGCGACGGTCAGCTTGATCTGCAAAGCGACCAAAACATCTGGGCCACGTTGTTGGCCAACGACGGCAAATTTTTGCCGACGATTGATCGAATAGCCGATATTAGCTTCGGCTTCAAAGACGGCCAGAAATTCAGGTTCGGCAGCAAGGCCGGAATGAAATTGGGCGTCAGCGCCAGCGCCGCCAACCAGGTTCACCTGATCTGGCCAAAGCAAAGCGATGACGACGAAGACGAAAAGGTTTTGAAAGCTTATGGCCTGACAGACAATCTGACCGACGACAAACTTTACGTTCGTTTGGTGTTCAGCGCGCAAGGCGACGTCAAAGTCAGCGGCAGCACACCGGTTCCCTTCCCCGTTGGCCCGCTTTCAGCAACCTTCGGCATCGGAGCAGGCGGCAACGTCGCTTACGAACAATTGAAACTTTACGACGCCGAAATGACCGCAGCGGCGATTATGGACGATCTGTTCGCCAGCGTCAGATTGCCTCAGCAAATTGATTCCGTCGCAGAGTTGCCCGCGCCGGGCGAAGTCATCGCCACACGCTTCGGCGGTTATTTGAAACTCAAAGCCGGGTTGAACTGGGGCTTTCAAATGGCCGGGTCCAAGAAATTCGACGTGAACCAACTGCACCTTGACCTGGATTACGCGCTGCGAACCATGGCTGCGGTTTCGTTGGGTTATCAGCTTGCCGGAGATTTCAGCATCGAAGCTCGTCGCGGTGCAGCCGACGGTTGGGTGCGATTCGTAGTTCGCAAAAACCGCGATTCTCAATTCAACTTCACGGCGGATTTCGGTCTGGACGCCAGCGCCAAACTCAACGGATTGCCAGACAGCGCAGACGAATTTCTGACTCGGCTGATTGGAACCGACGCCGAAACCGTGCTTGGTTATTTCAAAAAAGCTCAACAGTTCGATTCACTGGACAAACTGGAAGCCGCGCTGACCGGAATGACCAATGACTTCATTCACAAATGGTCGCAGCAACTGATAGGCAAGGCGCTGGACGCGACAAACTTCAAGGAGTTTTTCGACGCGGCGAAGAAAGTCGCCGACACTTACACCAACCTGGATCAATACATAGTTGACCTTTACCACGCTTACCTGAACAAAATTCCGCAACTACAAACGGCGCTGACGCTGCTGGCAGGCATTTCAAATCCGGCGGAACTGGCCAACCTGATTAACTCAGACGACGATAAAGACGAAGATTCAATCAGCGCCCTGGAACTGGTGCAGTTGATCTGGGGCACGAACGTTTTCCCGCTGCTGTTGCAGAACGCCGATTTTCAGGAGTTCACAAAGCTGACGAAAAAAGCACATGACTTCATCACGGACGGCGCAACCAAACCTGTCCGCGACTTCATCGCCAACCTAAAACAGGAGCTTGGTTTGGATTCGCTGTTCGGCCAGCTTGAAAAACTCGGCAGTCCGAACGACCTGAAAAACCTGGCCGATAAACGGTTGCAGGATTTAGCCGGACAGGTCATCGGAACGACTTTCGACAAACTGAAACAATCCGATGTGAACAAGGCATTTCAGCTTTTGCAGACCAACCTGAAACGCATCGAAGATTTCAAAAATCTCTGGTTCGCCAAACTCACCGAAGCCGTCAATCAGAAATTTACCTTCGACCTGCATTTCGCTTACACGCGAGCCACGCGCAACACTTCGCTGCTGGATGTCGAATTCGACCTGAACACCGCCGAAGGCCAGGAATTGGCGCGAGCCGCAGCCGGTGGAGATTTTGAAAAAGCTTTGGCCAACTTTTCGGCCAGGTTCGTCAAGGTCAATCAAGGCGTCTTTTCACACTCGTTCACCAAGAGCGCGCAGCTTAGCATCAACGTGCTGGGATGGGGTTCCGACAGCCTGAGCCAATTGGCCGTCAACGCCGAACAGACGATTGAACAAACCGCCGGCGGTTTGCTGCACGTTTTTGCCACCGAGGCTTCGATCACAGAGCGCAAGAAAAAAGGCGGCAAGTTCAAGGAAACCGTCGAAAGCAATTTCCTGTTGCGCGCAATGGGAGAAAGTTTTCAGGCAGAAGGAACCGCCACTGATACAAAAACCCGCGATTACCTGATTCAGACTTTGCGAAGTGTTGCCGTGCAATACGATCTGCTGGAAGCCGACGACAAAACAACGCCTGATGAACTGACTCGTTATCTGGATATGGCGGTGTTTCTGGGCTTGTTGAACAAAACCAGCCGCGCGATCTTTGCCGCAGACCTGACAAAACAATTCCCTGCCGGTCTGGGCAAAGTCGTTGTGCGTTATGTTGTACGTTACGACGAGCAAATGCTGAAGGCGGCGTTCAAGGCAATTAGCTCTGACGATCTGGGTAGCCTGGCCAAATTGACTACGCGACAGGTGATCGGCTCCAGATACGTGGGATTGAAAGTGACTGATGCTCAGGTGCGAGCCGGTTTCGCCTACCTATCACCTTCACTGCACGAAGCATTCGACCGTGAAGGGCCTCCTGCACTGCAACAATTCAAAGTCGTCATTCTCCCCAGTTGGTTTACCAAAGGCTCGCCCCAGCAAGTCAACCTGATTCCAGCCGACCTGCAAATCGTCAACACACTATGCAGCCTGGAAAACAGTTACGCCAAACGATTGGTTGAATTGGACAAGACGCTGAGGCAAAAACCGATTTCTCAAAAAGACCTGGCCAAAGTCGCCGGAAAGTTTGTGGATATTTCCGACGACCTCAACGACTTTACGCCAAATGCTTTCTTCGCAATTTTTGACAGGATTGTTCAGGAATCGCTGCGAGGCGTGAACGACAATCGGGCTTTCAGACAGTCGTCAATGATCGTGGAAATCACTCCGCCCGGCGCAAAGAAAAGCGTGAAGAAGATTCTGACTCAACCGCGTTAAAGTTCGTAGTCCCGCCTTCAGGCGGAACGGTGGCGTATTTCTTTTCAATCGGGAAACTTCAAAAGAGAAACCTTTCTTCTGAAAAAGAGAAACGTCCCCGTTCCGCCTAAAGGGCGGGACTACGAACGTGGCTCCACAAACAAACTGAACTCGCTGATGCAGGGACTGGCCGCAGCTTTGGTAATTCTCAGCCGCACTTTGCGCGTCGTCACGTTCTGGCCGCGCAGCAATCGTTGAGCGCCAATGCCAGTGGCTTTGCCAAATTCCGCCCATTGCCCGCCCGTCCAAACATCAACGGCGAACTCATCCACGCGATGGCCGAGCTTGATGTTTTCTCGAACGCGCACGACGTTGAAAGTTTTCTCTGCACCCAAATCCAACTCAAGCTCCGCCGTGGTCACCGCATCATCCGTCGCCCAATAACTGAACCGATCGGCGTCCTGAACTTTTGCTGCCGCGAATTGTTTGTCGTTGCCGCGCACGTTGCTGGCTTTTGCTTTTGAGCCTTTGGCCAAATTGACGGCGAACGTTTGTCGTAGCCAATCACCGAACTGCTGCAACGACTTCGCGTCGTTTTCGTGAATGCGGCCTCGGCGATCTGGTGGAACGTTCAGCAGAAATGAAGCTCCGCGCCCGACCGAAGCGAAATACAAATCTTTCAACTGTTTCGGAGATTTCACTTTGTCGTTTTGAGCTTCGTGCCAGAACCAGCCCGGTCGAATGGAAACGTCGCATTCAGCCGGACGCCAGACAGAGCCGTTGCGGTCGCCGCTGTTCAGTTGTTTTTCGACGCCTTCCTGTCCGGGATAAATCTTTTCGCCGTTGATCGTCGTCCAGCAAGGGTCGCCCGCGATTCCTTTTTCGTTGCCAACCCAGCGAATGTCCGGCCCGGCGTCGCTGAAAACCACCGCGTTCGGCTGCAGTTGGCGAATCAGGTTCCAGGTTGTCGGCCAATCGTAGTAAGTCGTTTTTTCAATCTTGCGCTTCTCTTTCGCTCCGCCGTAAAAGCCGTCGCCGCCGTTGGCTCCGTCATGCCAGACCTCGAACAACTCGCCGTAATTCGTCATCAATTCGCTCAACTGCTGGCGGTAAATTTCGACGTATTCAGGCTTGCCGTAGCTGGCGTTGTTGCGATCCCACGGCGACAAATACACACCAAACTTCATGCCGTGACGGCGGCAAGCGTCCGCGAATTCTTTGACGACATCGCCTTTGCCATCGCGCCAGGGACTTTTTGAAACGTTGTGCGTTGTCGTTTTCGTCGGCCACAAACAAAATCCGTCGTGATGTTTGGCGGTCAGAATGACGCCTTTCAATCCGCCTGCTTTCAGCACGGTGACAATCTGATCGGCGCTGAAATCCGTTGGGTTAAACAGCTTCGGGTCTTCGTCGCCGTAGCCCCATTCTTTGTCGGTGAAAGTGTTCGTTGTGAAATGAACAAAGCCATAAGTTTCCAGTTCGTGCCAGCGCAACTGGCGTTCTGATGGAACTGCGCCGAACGGCTTCGGCGATTGAACCCGCGCAACGGAAACGGCGGCAATCAAAGCCGGAATCAGACAGAGCAGGAATATCAGCGATTTGGTTTTCATAGTAATCAGACCTTTTCAGATCAAGCCATTCATTTGCAGCCGGCGAAGCATCATTTCTTTCGGAACCGCGCCAGCGATGCGATCAACTTCCCGGCCATCTTTGAACACTATCATCGTCGGTATGCTGTGAACCTTAAACCGCTGAGCTGTCGCCGGATTTTCATCAATGTTCAGTTTGGCGACGCGCACTTGGCCAGCCAGGTCGTTTGCCAGTTCTTCGATAAACGGCCCGATCATCAAACAAGGGCCGCACCATCCAGCCCAAAAATCCAGAAACACAGGCAACGGCGATTGTTCAACTTCACGCGCAAAACTGGCGTCGGTGATTTTCATCGGAACACTTTTGGCGGCCAAAGTGGCGTGGCACTTCCCGCAAACAGGGAATTCGCCTGAAAAAAGTTTTTCCGGCAAGACGCGATTGGCTGCGCCACAATTTGAGCAACGAACAATTTGCGAATCAGACATTTTTCTCCTTATTGCTTTGTAATCGCTTCGTCCAGATTCAGGATCAAGCTGGCCACTGTTGCATAAGCC
>JAGNMH010000559.1 GCA_017991275.1 Acidobacteriota bacterium | reverse complement strand
TAAAGCCTGACGCTCCTAAAACGAGGATTCGCATTTTGGGGAATGGAAAGAGCATTGCTTCAAACAAAAGAAGAAGGTAACCGCTCAGCCCCAACGGGGCTAAATGAAATAGACCGGTGCAGCGCACCGGGAAAGCCAGAGGAGCCTGAAAGCCCTGAAAGGGCGAAATGTGCCACCGTGTTATTTCGCCCCGTTGGGGCTTGAAGATTCATTTAATCCTATCCAGTGCGTTGCGCTGGCCTGTCACATCCCGCCCCGTTGGGGCTGAGCAGTAACAGAAGAAGATGCTTCGCGGCTTTAATCACAGCAAGCAAGGATGCTCGCGTACCCAGATCAATTCACAGCAATCGTCGTTAAGTTGGTCGTTCGCCGGTTCAATTTGATAACAACAGGAACCGCGTTGCCGACCGGAGCAGTCGCCGGTACGACCACATTCAATTGCCACAAACCAACAAAACCCGGCGTCAATCCGCTGAAACTGACCGTCGCGGGCACTCCGCCAATTGTGACAATCGGCGTCGCCTGAGTTGCATAAGTCGGACTGGCAGGAGTTGCACCTCCCGAAACTGGCGTCAATGCCTGCTCATTGGCCGCATTCTTGAACTGGCCGCCGGGGCCGTTGGCAAAGAAAGTCACAACTCGCCCACGCGCTTCAGGTCTGGCTATTGAGTTTTGCGCCGGGTCGCCGTTGAGCGAAAAATCCTGATTGATGGCGACTGCCTGGCCTTTGCCTGTGGCGGCAATCGTGAATACGCCTGGAGCCACCGTGCCAACAATCAGGTAGCCGGTCGCTACTGTTAGGTTGTTGTTCAGAATTTCAACTTTCGCCAAGCCTGCCTGGGTCTGATACGGAACCTGATAGTTGATTTGAAAAGCTCCTGCGCCTTGCCCGCCGCCCACGCCGACGAAAAACAGAGGAGCCAGAACGTTGTTCACCCTCACTGAAACATTCGACAGCGTGGTCGGCAGCGGAGTTGAACTTGCCGACACCGTGACATTGGTTCCAACCGGAAAGCCCGTTCCGAATGCGGCTTCGATCTGGCCCGGCGAACTGGCCCTGGCATAGCTGGAAGCATCAACCGAAATCACTGCTGGCGAAGATTTGCCGTAAACCGTGATCACGCCATCGCGCGGTATGTTGGTGGTCAGCGATTGCCCGGCGCTGATTGTCGCGTCGGCAGCATCAATATCGTATTGAGTGGGTGTGGTGTATTTGATTCCGTAGGTTCCTGCTGGCAAGCCCTGAAAAACCAGGTTGCCGCCGCCAAAAGCCCTGGTCACAACGACAAATTTCCCGTCAGTGTTGACGAAGGCCGCAGGTTCATAAGCGCCGACCGTAGAGGTGGCGTTGATACGCAACGCTCCGGCGCGGATAAAGCGAAAGTATTGCCGCAGGAATTTCCCACGGCTTCCGAAAGTCAGCGTGGGACTGTTTGGATTGCTGTCGTGGACGTCGTAATAGGCGCTGCCGTCGTCGCTGCCTCCAAGCGGGAAGGCCAACGCGAATTGCTCCCAGGAAGAATTGTTTGCAATCGTCAGGTCTGCGTGCAGATCGTGGTAAGTCCCTCCGATGTATTCCAGGTGAGCAGTGTCAATCTTGTATTGCGCCCCTCGGCTGGCAAATCCCTGCAATGCTGAATCAGTCGCTCCGCCGTACCTATGATAAGAAACTTCGGAAATGAACTGTGTAACTCCGGGAATTTGAATCAACTGATCGAAGTAAGGCAGCGAGTTGAACATACTGGTGCAGGACGGAGCGACGAAATCCGGGTTGAAACCGTTTGCCTTCAAACGATTCCCTGCGGCAACCAGGCAATTGCCGATCTGTGTTCCATTCCAATTGGCTTCTGTGTCCGGTTCCAGAATCATTTCGACCGAATCAGGCACAAAACCATATTTGTCGCGCAGATGAAGAAATGTAGCCAGAATGAATTCTCCGAACTCTTCGGGCGCGTTTTTGTGCTCAAAAGTCGAAGATTTGAAATCAACGTTGCAAAGATTCAGATAAAGCTTTTCGCCCCGGGCAGCCAGACGCTGTTTGATCGGGATGACGACATTTTCAATATTGAAATCTATTTCAGCGAACTGAAAACCATTAGGGTTGATGACCTGTGAATCATTGTTGTCGTTGATGATTTCATAAAAATGGTTTTTGTAATCGTCAAAATTGATCTGCCCGTTGACGTAACGGGTGTAATAATCTATCGGATTTTCCAACCCGCTTCTCAGTTCCAAACGGAGTCGGTTAAGCCCAAAATCATTGACAGCCAGATCGAACAACTGATTTTTGTAATTCGCAAAAGCAGGGTTGACGTTCGACTTGTTTGTCACCGTTTCAGATTCAAGAAATTGGCCCGCCTGCGCGACAGCCTCCCAACCAATAATTGTCTGGTAACTGGTGGTTGTATCAATTGTGATTGTTGCCGCTTGATATGGAGCCAGTTTCTCCCACGGCAACGACACAGCGCTCAGAATAACCAGGGCAAGAATGTACACGCTCACCTTCATAAAGCTTCTCCTTTTTTCCATTTCGGACATGTCGGGGATAGTTGTGATCGTCGGTTAGTCTTCAACTGTGTGCGTAGCAAATTCAGCGCGGTATTCGCTCCATCTTGCGGAGTCAAAGCGGCCCGCGCCGTTTGGGTCTTTTGGCAAACAATCAGCGGCAGCATAAGCCATTGCCAGTGCGTGATGCGTATTGTCATGCGCAAACAGCCCTTGCCGTCCGAAGCTGAGAATGCGTTCCAGGCTGCCAGCCCATTCGTCCAGCCGGTTGAAATGCTTTTCATATCCTTGATGGTAAATCGGATAAGCGTGTGAAAGCCGCTTGGTGGCAACTTGCAATATCGGCGCTGTGACCGGCAGGCCGCTTTTTTCCAGAGCTTGTTTGGCCACTTGCCCAAGCTCTTGATCCGACATTCGCCAGTTGGCGTCGTCAACATCACAGGGCAATTCGCAGCAGAGAACAGTTCGATTTTTCGGTTCGGTTCGCGCGCTGTAATTCTTTGGCTCGGAAATACGAGTCAGCGCGACCTCGGCATCCGGGAAGTAATGCGCGTCGAATTCGGTGAATTGCTGCTGTTCGAGAACCAAATAAATCAGAATCATTGCGCGGTATTTGATGTTGCGACCGGCTTCTATAATTTCAGGCGGAGCAGCCGGATTCATTATTCGAGCCAGCGCCGTAATCGGAATCGTTGACCAGACGTAATCGGCTTCAAGTGTCTGGCTGACTCCATCACGCTCAAATTCGATGCGATGCGGCAAGCCGGAGTGAATTCTGTTGACCGTGGCGTTGTGCAGAATCTCTGCGCCTTCAGTTCGCGCGGCATCGGCCAACGCTTTGCTGATTTGCCCAAAACCTCCGCGCGGATAAAAGAATCGCCCCGCCCCCGGAGCCTTGAAACCAGGAACCAGCGCCACGACTTTTTTGATCATCTTCGCCAGCGAACCGGCTGAAACTCTGCGATAAGCCTGAATTGCGGAAAGTTGGTCAGCCGAAACGCCCCAAATCTTTTTAGCATAAGGCAGGTAAAAATCGCGGAAGATCGTCGAACCTAGATTACGTTCCAACACACTGGCAAACGATTCGTGACCGTTTGCAGCGGCAGCCGGAAACATTTTGCGAACTGAATCAACGGCGACTCCGGTTGCAAACGACCACGGCAACCGCAACATCAGGTCAACCGGCTTCAGCGGAAAATGAATCCAGTGGCCGCGCAAACAAATTCGTCCATGGCGTGGGCGATCAAGCAAATCTACGCCAAGCAAAGCGCGAATATCAGCCAGAATTTGCGGATCGGAGGCCGGATGCAACCGGTGACTGCCATAATCCAGCGGCAAACCATCCACTTCTGCAAGTTGAAAACTGCCGGAATTGCCTCCAACGGCAAAGCCTTTTTCCAGCACCGTGACCGATGCCTGTTTTCGTCGAGTAAGTTGATAAGCCGCGCCCAAACCGGCGGGGCCTGCACCTAAAATAACAATACGGGGTTTCATAAGATTGGTAGTCGGCAGTCGGTGGACAGCAGGCAGCAGCCAATCACCAACCGCCAGTTCACGGAATGTAAAGCTCCAGCCAGATGGCGTAATTCAGCAATCCCCACAAAGCACGTCCGTGATCGCGTTTGCCGGTCAGATGTTCGTCAATAAGTTGGTTGATAATCTCAGGCTTGAACAGCCCGCGTTCGGCGACACGCTGTGGCGACAGATGATGCAGCAGAGTGTCTTTCAATTCTTTTTTGAACCAGCGCGAGTAAGGCATTTCCAGCCCGACCTTTTTCTTGTTCAAAATCACAGGCGGCAAGCTGCCTTCCATCGCGCGACGCATGATGTTTTTCTTTCGCAATCCGGGCAGCTTCAGTTTAGTGGGCACGCTGGACATGAACTCGACCAGTTCAGTATCGGTCAGCGGCACTCTCGCTTCCAACGAATGAGCCATGCTCATGCGGTCATTCTTTATCATCAAGTCGTCAGGCAAA